>JAGWPI010000006.1 GCA_028877005.1 Bacteroidota bacterium
ATAATATCATTTTGCCATTCATATTGTAGGGCATAATCTTCATCTGCTTTTTGTATCAGGGTTGGCGGCAAAGTTAGGGGTTGTAGGCTATTTCTTCCAAGCGTATTTAAAATGCCGGGTGATAAGGCAGGTAAATGTGGCCAGTTGTTTGCATAGCTAATCCAGGTTTTTTGGCCTGTTAATACTTGCCACGCCTGTTTACCTAATGCCATTGCGCTGGCACCTTTAGCAATTATGATTACCGGAATACAACAAAAAAAAGTAATAGAAAAGCAGATGTCTACAAATCGTTTCATTCTTTTTTGTGCCGGATAGGCAAGTTGATATTTTTTATCTTCAGAAAATACGGCGCCTTTAACTGCGCTTGTATCACTACCAATAATAGCAGGTAACGCAGTATGAAAAAATCGATAGAAAAATCTTCCGGGTACCCATTGCATTTTTTCAATAATAGGATGCAAAGGCAATTGTTTTCCCCAGCAAAGAACTAGCGTTTGTGTGGGTAATTGTTGCCAAGTAGCTAAGGTTGTTTGGATAAAATCATCGGGAGATAAAATGGCAAAACGTTGTGATGGCTTAACAGATTGTGGCCAAATTGTTTTTAATGATACTATTTCTTCATGGGCGCCAATGGCAATGGCAGTGGGGTATACAACGGCACTATAGCTAGCCCATCTAAAATGTTGTGCTATTTTTCTAATTAACATTATACCCAATATTCCTAGGCTGCCTGATAGCAACACCACTCCTCTTGAAAAGCGCATACCCTCGGGCAATAAAGCATAGAACGCTAATAAAACCAACATGCCTAAAATTCCGGCACTAATGGTTATTCTAGATTTGTATGGTTTATCATAAGCCCCGCCAAGCCATAATATTATCCATAATATAACGGCATATAAGACTAAAGCATAAGGCACAAAAAAAGTATTAAAAGGTATTCCGTTATGAACAACTTCTTTCCAAAAAAAGAAGGCAAACAAATTGCTGGCTATAAGAATGCCCATATCTATTATTCCATTACTATGCGTGCGAAAAGGTTTGGTTAATAAGGCAAAAACTGCACTTAACAAAATAGCAAACTGAAGAATTAATGCCATAAAAAATGCGCGACTACCTTTGTAATGTTTACGAACAAAAACTTGCATAGCGCCATAAAACTGTTGAATATGCTGCCAAAAATAAGTAGGCTTACTTTCTCCTTTAAAATGAATAATGGTTAATGCGCCATAATAATAATTGGTAAATCCTGCCTGCTCAATGCGGTAACTTAAGTCAATATCTTCTCCATACATAAAGAAGGCTTCATCAAACGGGCCGGTTTGCCGAAGTACATTTTTGGGAAGTAACATACAAGCCCCACACAATATAGGTATGGGTTGTATTTCATTTTCAGATAAATGGCCTAATGCATATTGATTAAAAATAGGCGATTTTGGGAAAATAGAAGATAGTCCGCAAAATTTAAATAAGGCCGCTGCCGGCGTTGGAAACCCTCTTTTGCTTTCTGGTAAAAAATAACCGGCACCATCAATCATTTTTACACCCACCGCACCCAGTTGCGGTTGTTGTTCAGCAAATGTGATTAATTCTTTAAAAAAATGCGCAGGTATTAGGGTGTCTGGATTTAAACAGAGTACATACTTGCCCTTGGCAATTGCCATGCCCTGATTGTTTGCTTTTGCAAATCCTATATTTTCGTCATTTAATATCCAATGAATAAAAGGAAAAAGCGGCGGTAATTGATGAGCTGTGCCGTCAGTAGAAGCATTGTCTATAACAATAATTTCTCCCATTATATCTTTCAATGCAGTTTGCACGGAACAAATACATTGTGCCAGAAAATAACGAACATTATAACTAACTATAATTACAGAAATGGTCATATTATAATAAAAGCGCCTTACTTAAAATGTAAAAATACTGTTTAGGTACATACTAGCTGAACTAGCTGTACAAATGTATACCGGGAGAGTTATCTTTGTTGTATGTTAAAAGAAACACTAATACAGGCTGCACAAGCAGGTGCCCATGTAATGAAAACCTATTTTGAACAGCAGTTTACAGTTGCGTTTAAAAATGAGGGAATGAATAATTTGGTAACCGAAGTGGATACCAAGAGTGAAGCAGCTATTATTGATGTAATACAACAACAACATCCCAAACATGCTATTTTAAGTGAAGAACTGGGTACATTGGTACAAGATTCAGTTTACAAATGGATTATAGACCCCATTGATGGTACCATTAATTATGCCAATGGAATTCCTATTTGCTGTGTAAGTATTGCTATTGAAAAAGAAGGTGAAATGATTTTAGGCGCTGTGCTAAACCCTTTTATGAATGAGTTGTTTGTAGCAGAAAAAGGGGCGGGTGCCACTTTAAATGGAATGAAAATTCAAGTAAGTGCCAATTCAGCACTGCTAAACAGTTGTTTGGTAACCGGATTTCCATACGCATACATAGACAGCCCTAATGGTCCTATACAGGTTTTTGAAAAACTAATACGCAAAGGAATTCCCGTTAGAAGATTGGGCAGTGCTGCTATAGATTTGTGTTGGGTTGCTGCCGGAAGGTTTGATGGATTTTATGAACACAAGCTAAATGCTTGGGATAGTGCTGCCGGATTTTTAATGGTACAAGAAGCCGGCGGTAAGGTAACCGATTTTGCCGGAAATGCGTATAGCCCATATCAGCCTCATATTATAGCCACTAATGGTATTATACACTATGCATTACAGCAAGTAGTAAATGGTGGTAATTTATAATTGAATTAAATAAAAATATGGAAAATAGAACAGAAATTTCGGAAATAGGAGAATTTGGACTCATTGAACATCTCACCAAAAATTTTGAAATTCAAAATGTCTCCACCATTGTAGGCGTAGGAGATGATGCTGCTGTAATTGATCATTTTGGTAAACAAACGGTAATTACTACAGATTTATTGTTAGATGGTGTGCACTTTGATTTAATGTACACCCCACTAAAGCATTTAGGTTATAAAAGTATTGTTGTAAACCTGAGTGATATTTATGCAATGAATGCACAACCTACACAAGTTACCGTAAGTATTGGCATTAGTAATAGGTTTAGTGTAGAAGCATTGAATGAATTGTATGAAGGTATTTATGCCGCATGTGAAAAATATGGTGTTGATTTAATTGGGGGTGATACATCTACCTCAAAAAAAGGAATGGTTATTTCTGTAACGGCCATTGGCGAAGTAGCACCAGATAAATTTGTAAAAAGAAGTACAGCACAAAAAGGCGATTTGATTTGTGTAAGCGGTGATCTTGGCGGTGCTTTTTTGGGCTTAACACTAATGGAAAGAGAAAAGAAAATATTCTTAGAAAATCCCAAAATTCAACCCAATTTAGAAGGCGAAGATTATATAGTTGGGCGGTTATTAAAACCGGAAGCGCGTAGAGATATTATTGCATACTTTGAAAAAAATAATATTATGCCTACTGCAATGATGGATATTAGCGATGGATTAAGTAGTGAGGTATTGCATTTATGTAAACAAAGCAATTTGGGTTGTAGATTGTATGAAGATAAATTACCAATCCATGAACGCTCACGTGCCGCAGCTTTTAAATTTGGATTAGACCCCACTGTTTGTGCATTAAATGGGGGAGAAGATTATGAATTGGTATTTACATTGAAACAGGAAGATTACGAAGCCATTACCATTAATGATGATATTGCCGTAGTTGGTTATATGACTGACCCCGAGGATGGTAAAAAGATGATTAGTCGCGGTGGTAATTTATACAATATTACTGCACAAGGTTGGAATGCCTTTCATGGGTAAACAAAAATGCATAAGCAAAGTGGCTATCAGGTTAAAGCCAATAGCGCAGTATTTACTGGCTATTATTTTGCTGCAAGCTTGTTCTTCAAGCAAGTATTTACCTCAACAAAAAATACCGCCCCAGCAATTACAAAAAGATGTAGTTGTTTTAAGAAAGGTATTAGAACAAAATCATCCGGGGTTATATTGGTATAGTAGTAAAGCAACTATTGATTCGGCTTTTACAGTATTGTATGCAGCAACTCACGACTCATTAACAGAACTAACTTTTCATAATAAAATAGCACAAACGGTAAGCACTATTCAATGCGGACATACTGCGGTTCGGTTTTCTAAATCTTATATTCATTATTTAATGAATAATCGGTTTCCAATGTTTCCGCTTTATTTATATAATTGGGAGAATAGATTGTTTGTTTTTAAAAACATGTATGTAAATGATACAATAATCAAAAAAGGCATGGAAATAACTTTCATTAATCAGTTTTCTGCCCAACAAATCATCGATTCCTTGTTTCAATTTATTAGTGCCGACGCCAATAATCCCTATTTTAAATCGCAGATTGTTAGTAATAATTTTCCTGCTTGGTATAAATTAGTATTTGGTTTAGATTCTATCTATCATATACAATTTATCGATAAAAACGGCATAAAAAAGGAAACGATATTGAGAAATTACACACCGGTAAAAGATTCACTATCTGTAATTGCCAAAATAAAAAACAAGGCCTATCCGTTACCATCCAAAAAAATATCCGCCATTCAATTAAAAAGATCGTTCCGTGTAGATAGTACACTTCTATTTGCCTATATGCATGTTAGTAGTTTTAGTGGTGGAAGATTAAGGACTTTTTTTAAACGGTCATTCCGAACATTACATCAAGAAAAAATACCTAATTTAATTGTTGATGTTAGGGGCAATGGAGGCGGTAATGTGAATAAGTTTGTTTTACTAACAAAATACCTTAAACAAGGTACATTTAAGGTGGCCGATACGGCAGTATCTCTTCATAAAACCATGTGGGATAAACCTTATATCATTCCTTGGTGGCTGTACTGGTTTCCTATGCAGTTTGGTTCTGTAAAGGGAATGGATGGTTTGTTTCATGCTAAAAGAATAGAACGGCATGTTTTTCATCCTAAAAACAAAAATCATTATAATGGTGCAATTTATTTATTGCAAGATGGATATACTTTTTCTGCTGCAGCAATGTTTACCGGCCAATTAAAAAATCAAAAAAATGTATTAATTGTTGGCACCCCTTCGGGAGGTGCTTATTATGGCAACAATGCTTTGTTTTTGCCTCATATTCAATTACCTGAATCCAAATTGCGAATTACTTTACCTATGTATCGGGTGGTTTTAAGTTCTGAAAGGCAAAAAAATGGAGAGGGCGTTTTGCCGGATATATGGGTAAAACCGAATCAACAGCAGTTTATCACACTGCCTCCAAATGCATTACAGCAAACTATACTTCGAATTATAAAAAACAAGTAAGTAACTGTTATTTTGTTGATATTCTTATCAATGAATAGAATATAAACTTTAGCAATTTTATAGCTACCTAGCATACAAATACCCATCTATTTTTATTATATTGTGTCTATGCCACTTACCGGTGCCTGTTTGCAGCACTATGTTATGCATTCATATTTATTGAATGGAAAAATATTTGTACATGTTTTTAAATAAAGAAGTGTTATTTAAAAAAAGAATTGAACTTAGAATCGATCGGCTTATTGTGTATTTACATGAACCACAGAAATGGATAGTACAGTGGTATTATGGTTATGCATTAGTTGGCGTTATTGCAGCAGGACTAATGCCTATTTTACTACCATTAATGGTGGCCGATTTATCACATCAATTAAGTTGGGTAGGAATTGTATTGGGCTTTTATAATGTGGGATTATTGTGCTCTTTTCTTTGGGGCAAATTGGCAGATAAATACCAAATTCATCGTTTTTTGTTTTTTTCTGGTATAGTAGTGTTGATGTTGGTAGGTTTTTGTATTACGTATTTTAATGTTTTGTGGATATGGATGGTGATGGCCTTTTTAGCAGGTGCTTCCGTTGCTGCCACAACTACTGTAGCTACACTTTTTGTGGTTGAGTATAACCCACAAACCGAATGGGAGCCTCGTATTGCTTGGTTACAAACCTTTTATGGGGTAGGGCAGGTGTCGGGTTTGTTAATGGCAAGTGCATTTGTAGTGAATATTCGTGTTGGTTTTATGGCAGCAGCTGCAATTTTATTACCGGCATTGTTAATTGTTAGAAAAAGTATTCCAAAACAAAAAATGCCGCACATTGCATTATCGGTATTGAAAGAAAAATTACTTAAAATTACCGATGTGCATTTTATTGGTTCTTTTGCCAGAGTAGAAATGAACAGCAATACGTTACATTTTTCTTTTATTAAATTTTATGAAATGGTGGGGTCAATAAAAAACAAAACAACTACCCCATTTGGTCGATTTATGGTTTCTTGGTTTTTATTGTGTTTTGGCATTTCCTCTTTCTTTGCTTACTTACCTGTAACTTTAAAAGATGCCTATACTGTATCTCCTTCGTTAACTTCTTTTATTTATGGGTTGTTTTCTGCAGCTGCTATAATTTTATATACATATGGAGGAAAATTGGCTGCCAAATGGGGCAGTAATAAAGTGTATACCAGTGCTTTGTTAATACGTTTAGCTGGGTTTACTCTTTTATTTGGTGCATACTTTATACCCTTTGAAAAAGCTTACATAGCCATTTTTGGATTTATTTTGTTGGTAATTACTTGGCCATTAATTAGTATTTCTGCAACCGATTTGGTGGTAAAACTTTCTCCTTTTAATAAAGGTGCCACTATGGGATTATTCAATGCAATATTGGCAATAGCATCAGTATTGGGTAGTTTTGTTAGTGCATCTTTGCAACACTTTTTGGGTTATGCCTCGCTTTCCGGTATTGCCATACTTAGTTTTGGCATTGCATATTGTGTTGTACGAAAAGTGTCTGTAAAAACAGAATGAAGTATCTAAATATTTCAGGCAAATAATCATTCATGGTTTTTAGCTATTACCATTAAATTATAATATTGCCGGTATTATCCCTTTTTCTAAAAACCTTTTATGAGCAATTGCCATTTTAATATCAGCAAAATTTATATCATTTCCTGCTTTTTGTTTAATAAAGCCTACACCTTTGGCTAAAGTATCATCTGTTAATAAGGGGATGATTTGTTGAAGTTTTTGTTCTGATAAAAATTTACTTACAGGTAATTGTCCTTCTGCTACAAAATGAGCTAAATGTGTTTGAATAGTTTGTTCAGACAGGTTTCTTTCTTTGGCAATATCTGTAACACTTGTACCGGATTGGTATAAATTGAAAGTAATTAGTTTAGTATCAGGCTTTTCCTTTTTGGTAATTTTATCTCCTTTTATCTTTTTTTCCTTAAGCAGGTGCATTGCCGAAGGTAAATCATGTTCATTGCAATATCGTTGAATAATATCTAAAAATAGATACCCATATTGTTCGGTTTTTACATTACCAAAACCACTAATTTTTCTTAAATCGCTAAGTGTTTGTGGAAGATATTGCGACATTTCATACAAACTATTGCTACCTGCTACCATATATATAGGCAAGTTTTTTGTTTCGCAAATGCTATCGCGTTGGGCTTTTAGTAATTTAAATAAATCGGTATTAGGCACCATTTTGTGTAGCGGATGTGTGGTTGTTGCATAAGCATTAATAGATGGTGATGATGTAATAAAATTTCTTTTCTTTTGTAAAAACTGGTCTACAAAAAATCCATTTTTACATAATTGTATTTGAAATTGTTGTTGTACTAATTGTATGTATAGTGCTTTAATAAGTTCATTGTAATGCAGTGCTTGTAATTTGCTATCAGAACTAACCGGCGAACTTTGAATAAATGGCAGGATGATTAAAATTTGTTGATCAAAATATCGGGCTGCCTGCTGTATTCTTGCTTGTAGGGCAATATTGTTTTCTGGAAGTTCATTTTCTTGAAAAAACCGGGTTAATTGCTGTTGAAATTTATTACTAACTTCCGTTATTACATTTACTTTCTCTACAATGGATTGAATAAAATTAAGCGCATTTTCACTAAAAGAAGAGGACTGGTTGCTTACTAAAAGTAATAACTCTGAACAATTTTTGGCTAATTTTTCAAATTGAAATAACGAACGAATTGTTTTTTGTTGAAATATTATTTTGGATTGAATTAAAGTAGTGGGTAATTTTTCTGTTTTGCATTGCAAGGCAAATTGAATTATTCGCTGATCTGTATGTAAGCAATGGTGGGTAATTTGGCTGTGTAAAACAATGCCTTGCAAGGAGGTACATCGGCTTAAAGCTACATATACTTGTCCTGGGGCAAATGCTGCGCCGGCATCAATTATGGCTTTTTCAAACGTTAAACCCTGGCTTTTATGAATGGTTATTGCCCATGCCAAGCGCAGAGGATATTGGGTAAATGAGCCAATTACCTCTTCTTCTATTTGTTGTTTTTGTGCATTGTGCACATATTGTATGTGCTCCCATTTATGTTTTTTTACTTCAATTAAATCGGGATCTTGAGCACAGCGTACAAAAATTTTATCTGATTCTATACTTTCAATAATGCCGATTTTACCATTATAATACCGCTTTGATTTATCGCCATCATTTTTTATAAACATTACTTGTGCTCCTTGTTTTAAATGTAATGCCACTTCAGCAGGATAATTTTTTTCAGGAAAATTATCTGTAATCTCGGCTTCAAAAATATATGTTTGCGTATTTAATTTTTTTAATTGTTGACCATTAATTAAATCTGCTTTTTCGTTGTGTGTGGTTAACATTATATAACCTTCACTATCTGTTATTTTAAAATGTGGTTGATAATTTTTGTGCAGCAAGGCATAACCGCTATTGGTTAATTCATTATTGCGTATTTGATTAAGCAATTCAATAAAATCGGCATCTTTTTGTCTATAAATTTTTTCTAACTCAATATAAGCAGGTGGGGCAGACTGAATAACCTTACTGCTAAAAAAATATGGACTTTCATAATAGGCAGATAATATTTTCCACTCTTCTTGTTTTGTAACAGGTGGTAATTGATACATGTCGCCAATAAACAGTATTTGTACACCACCGAAGGGCTCTTGATATCGCTCTCTAAAATGGCGAAGTATAGTATCAATAGCATCTAATACATCGGCTCTTACCATACTTATTTCATCAATAATCAATAATTCCAGTTCGTTTAATATTTTTCTTTTTTCCGTGTTTAACTTTATTCTGCCCAATAAATAATGGCGGTCAATTGTTGCGGGCGTAGTATTTTTTTCATTCAACTGGAAGTGTTGTTTGTTATTAGCTTCAGGAATAAATGGGTTAAAGGGCAATTGAAAAAACGAGTGAATGGTAACACCCCCGGCATTAATGGCTGCAACACCCGTGGGACTTACAATGGCTAATTGTTTATGCGATTGCGCTTTTATGTATTTTAAAAAAGTGGTTTTACCTGTACCTGCTTTACCCGTTAAAAAAACAGAATGTTGGGTATACTGAATAAAATCACTTGCTAATTGAAAAGCTTTATTGTCAGTATCTGTAACCATGAGGGAATAAAGATAAATGGATACAATTTGTTTTCAAAAAGAGATAGTGGTAAAACCTAATCGGGTATTTATAAACAAACACATAAATGAATGGAGCTATTTCATTTTCAATGGATGATTGTTTCATGTGTATTTATAGAAGATTTATAATTTTAAAAGTGTATATGGCACTATTACAGAAGACTTTTTTTGTAAGCCATTTTAAAAAATAACCATTAAATGTGCTTTTAAATAAGACGTAATGTTTAAAATTAGCAACAAATGGACAGTTAGTTTTGCCATATATTATTACATGTATGGGTAACTGATTATTGATAACCAAATTTCTGTCGTAATAACACATATACTAAATTTTTCAATTTTTCGATATTATGCTTTATTGAAAAATATACCATTCAACAGTAAAACAATTCATTGCAAATATTTTCGTCTGCAATCCATTTTAGTTTTATTGCATAATAATTCAAATGATGTTATGGTAAGCGCGGCAAACTTTTGGCGATAAACGTTTACAAAATAAAGGTTAAGTGTACTAAACATAAACGTTATTGTTTAAAGGGTAAGTGCAGAGAAGGAATTGTTTAAGTCCTTCCCTGCTGTTGCCTACCCTAACAAAGCTTAGGCTTTTGCCTTTTGCTTATCCCCCATCATTAAAATTTCATTTACTTGCACTTCGGTAATGTATTTTTTATTTCCCTCTTTATCATTATAAGAGCGGGAAACCAATTTCCCTTCTAATGCTACTTCACTACCTTTTTGTAAATATTTTTCGGCAATTTCTGCTAC
>JAGWPI010000146.1 GCA_028877005.1 Bacteroidota bacterium
CTTAATTTGCTTAATTTAATGCCAGCATCATTATTTTATGGCCCTGAGTTGTAAAAAAACAAATATTCATAACCGAAAATAAATATTATGAAAAAAATAGGTATTTTATATGGCAAAGAAAGAAGTTTTCCGGAAAATGTTATTGAACGAATTAATAGGAAACAAGCACCGGATATAATAGCAGAACCTGTTATTATTGACAAAGTATTGCAGGGTGAAGATGCCGGATATAGTGTTATTATAGATAGAATTAGCCAAGATGTGCCCTTTTATAGAGCCTTTTTAAAAAATGCAGCATTGTGTGGTACTGCTGTTATTAATAACCCATTTTGGTGGAGTGCTGATGAAAAATTTTTTAATAATTGCCTGGCTACAAAAATAAATGTTCCTGTACCTAAAACAGTTATCCTACCCTCTAAATCGTTACCGGATGATACTACAGATGCATCATTTTCTAATTTGGCATATCCATTAAACTGGGATTATATTTTTAATTATGTAGGATTTCCAGCTTACATGAAACCATTTGCAGGTGGTGGTTGGAAGCATGTATTTAAATTAGAAAACAAGGAAGATTTTTTTGATAAATACAATACCACCGGACAATTGGTAATGTTATTACAAGAAGAAATTGTATTTGAAGAATATTACCGCTGCTATTGTATTGGAGGGAAACATGTTCGTATTATGCCTTATGAACCCCGTAATCCACATCATTTGCGCTATGATGCACACTTTAGTCCCTCAGCAGAAAAATTACAGGAAATGACAGAAATAGTTCTTCGTATTAATCAATACCTAGGATATGATTTTAATACAGTAGAATTAGCCATTCGTAACGGCATACCCTTTGCGATAGATTTTTGCAATCCGGCACCTGATGCAGATAAACAAAGCGTTGGCGAACAAAACTTTGAGTGGGTAGTTGAAACAGCTGCCAATTTTGCCATTGAGCGGGCTCTGCAACAACAGCCGGGTAAAGACAATTTAACTTGGGGAGAATACATAAAAAGAAGCGCTAACCAAACAAAACTATTTTAACCGTATTTCCGGTTAAACTTGTAATGATTAAAATTTACATTATGTCAGCTCCAAACTTTCATCAATTTACGTTGGGTATAGAAGAAGAATATATGGTAATAGATCCTGTTTCAAGAGAGCTGAAAAGCCATGAGCAGAAAATTGTAGTAGAAGGACAAAAGTTTTTAAAAGATAAAGTAAAAGCAGAAATGCATCAGGCAGTAGTAGAAGTTGGAACTGACATATGCAAGAATGCACAAGAAGCTTTAGATGATATTGCTGCATTACGTGGCAATATAGCAGCCATTGCACATGGCATGGGGTTAGGTGTAGGCGCGGCAGGTACCCACCCTTTTAGCCATTGGAATAGCCAACTAATTACCGATCATGATCGATACCATCAAATAGTGAATGAGTTGCAGGAAGCGGCACGTAGCAATTTAATTTTTGGCTTACATGTTCATGTAGGTGTAGAAGATAGAAAAATGGCTATTCATATTGCCAATAGTGCCCGTTATTTTTTACCACATGTTTATGCATTAAGCACTAATTCACCATTTTGGGAAGGACGTTTTACAGGTTACAAATCTTTCCGTTCAAAAGTTTTTGATAAATTTCCTCGAACAGGTATACCAGATCACTTTCAAAGTATTGAAGCTTATGAAGCTTATGTAGAGTTACTTATTAAAACCAACTGTATTGATAATGCCAAAAAAATTTGGTGGGATGTACGAGTGCATCCTTTTTTCAATACAGTTGAATTTCGAATTTGCGATGTGCCATTAAAAATAAAAGAAACCATTGCTATTGCTGCCCTATTTCAGGCTATATGTGCTAAATTATACTTATTACGCTCCCAAAACCTTAACTTCATTTCTTACCAACGTGCTCTGATTAATGAAAATAAATGGCGTGCCAGCCGTTATGGTATAGATAGTACCCTAATTGACTTTGGCAAAGAAACTGAGGTACCCACCCGACAACTCATTTTAGAGTTATTAGATTTTGTAGATGATGTAGTAGATGAATTAGATGCTAGGGAAGCCTTGCAATATATTCATACCATTTTAAAAGAGGGTACCGGCGCCGACAAACAAATTCAAGTGTACCAAACTACCAATAGTTTACCTACTGTGGTAGATTTTATTCAGTCTCAATTTTTACTTTGTTAGTATAATTATTGCATAATTTTTCAATACATTTAATAATAGGGCAACGTTAACAGTCTATTTTGTTAACTTTTTTGAATAATAAAGTAATTTCAATAAAATTTTGCATGCTAAGGCAGCAATAAAGTATTGCCAAGCATCTGAAGATTGTTAACATATATAAACCTGCCCCCGTTGACAGAGTTTGAATTAATTAAAGGCTGTATAAAGCAACAGGCAAATTGCCAGCGTATGCTCTATGAGCAGTATGCAGGCAAATTAATGGCTGTTTGTTTGCGTTATGCCAAAGACGCAATGGAGGCGGAAGATATGCTGCAAGACGCGTTTGTGAGAATTTTTAACTACATAAACCAATTTAAATTTGAAGGTTCATTTGAAGGGTGGATGCGCAGAATAACCGTAAATGTAGCTTTAAAATATTTACAGAAAAAAAAGTTACAATTTGCGGAAGTAAATGAACAACAAGCTACCGAAGCACAAGTACCTGCAATGGCTTATAGCCATTTAGGTGAGGAGATTTTAATGCAACTCATTCAACAATTACCTACAGGATACAAAATTGTGTTTAATCTAAATGTAATTGAAGGATACAGCCATGAAGAAATTGCTGACATGCTAAATATAAAAGCCAGTACAAGTAGAAGCCAATTAGTAAAAGCAAGAAAAATTTTACAAGAACAAATTATACAATTACAAAAAATTGCTGTTTAATGAATGATGAATTAATGGATGATTTTTTCAGGAATAAACTGAAAAATTACTCCGCTCCCGTTCCTCCACATTTATGGGAGAAAATTATAAACGATAAACAAAAAAAGCCCAAAGTATTTTGGCTAAGTTCATCCAAAAAATGGCTGGGCATAGCAGCTTTTTTTATTTTAATGGCCGGCAGCATTTCGCTATATTTTTTTACAACCACCAAAACATCTATTATTGAACAAAATACTACTCACAAAAAAAATATCCAACCAGCACCTTCTAATCTTCAATCACTTCAGGTAATACCTAATAAACAAACAAATCAAACTAATAGCAATGCAGAAAATGCCCAACAACACCCACAATTAAATACAACCAATACTAATCCATACAATCAGGCATTGGTTAATACTTATCTATCTTCAGGCAAAGACAAAACAACTAAAAACACATTTACAGAAAATATAACAACACCCACTAACAGGAACACAGAAAACAAGGTAACCTCAGATCAACAAATTACTGATAAAAATTATTGGCATTACAATAAAGTACAAGCATTCCCTTCTTTTAAAAATTCTTTATTATATAATACGAATGCATTGCACTTACCACCACTTAATTTAAGACGAATTTTAGGTTTAGATGCCTGCCCTAATGCAAATGGCAATCAACGCAACGATTGGTATATAGAATTATATGGTGCACCGAATTATACTTTTAAATCAATGATAAGCAATGGGATTAGTGCCAATTATTTACAGAAAAAAGACAGTAGCGAACACATGAAGGGGGGCTTTACTTTTGGCGCCCGTTTCAGTAAAACCATTGGTACACATACTTACTTAAAGCTAGGCCTTCAATATAGCCAAGTAAATGAATTATTCAATCAACGTAAAGAAGACCAAACACAAACTACCACCGTTATAGTAAGACGAACCATTACTACCCCACAAGGAACAACAACTGTAATAGATACTTCTTCAGTAACACAAATTGGATATAGAGTAATTAGAAGCATGAATCATTACAAAAATGTAGAGCTACCCATAATGATAGGCTATGAATTTGGCTTACCGGGTGCTAATTGGAGAATAACCATAAATGGTGGACTCATTTTTGACCTTTCCTCATGGTATATGGGCGAAACATTAGATACTAGTTTACAAGTAGTAAGTATAAATAGTAAATCAAATAATGGAGCTTATCAGCATTCATTCAATACAAGCCTTTATGGTAGTTTAGGAATTTATAGGAGAATTTCAGATCAAATGGATGTATTTGCCGAGCCTTATTTTAGATATAATATTTTAGGCACTAATAGCCTGTATGGAGTTAATCAACGTTTTGGAGCTGTAGGCTTGAATATAGGCACACGCATTCTATTAAATGGAAGAAGGCAGCATTTATAAATCATAGCATATCTTATTTGTAACCATGAAAAAATTATTTTTTTATATAATTATTACGAGCTTAATACTTGTAGGGTGTAAAAAAGATTTTTCAGACGAATTTACAGCCTATCAAGGTATGCAGTTTAATGATACTACTTGGACAAACGATTCTATTAATAGCAGTCTATCTGATTCATTTCAATCTAAAATTGGATTAAACACCGCATATACACACACATTTAAACCCAACAATGATACTGCTTTTTGGATAAAAGATGATATACAAATAAAAATTATTTCAAATGCTTGTACTTATCAAAACAATCCACTAAATATTGTGTCAGACTCTGTTCAACTTCAACTCATTCAAGTTAAAAAAAGGGGCGATTTTATTCGTTATCTGCTTTCTACAACATCCAATCAACATCCTTTAGTATGTGCCTCTGATTTTTTTGTAAGTTGTTTTGCCAACAATCAGCCCATTTCTATTGCACCCAACAAACCCATTACTATACAATGGATGGATGATGATGCTGTAAATGGAATGGAATATTATTCAGGCATAAACTTTTTAGGTGGATTATCTGCAAATATTAGTGGTATAAATTGGCAACCAGACAATGCCGGCACCGTTAGCAATTGGGATACCCTCATTAATGGAATACATCAAACCGGATATCGATTACAATCGCCACACATGCAATGGTTTGGTGCCAACTATTTAATGGATACTACACAAGGCACCACCAATTTAAATGTAGTTTTGCCCTTAAACTTTACCAACAAAAACACGCTGGTATTTGCTGTATTTAATAATGTAAGGTCAGTTGTTCGTTTAACAGCTTCTGCTCCTGAAAAAGAATTTTATGCTACACATATTCCCACTAATGCAAATATTACAATTGTCAGCATTTCGCTTATTAATAACAATTTATATGTAGGTAGTAAAATATTATATGGCGTTACCAGTAATTTACAAAAAATATTTCCCAATGTAATTGGTGTGCAAGACTTAAATGCATTTCTTAATAGTCTTTAAGAAATCTCAAATATTTCGCATTATTTAAAATTAAATAGTGTTGCTGTAAATATGGCACGTTCACGTTTTTTGAATAGAACATCCCAATTACCTTTATATCGTAAAATAGCTGGTACTAGTAGATTTTTATAGTGGGTCATTTCAACTTCCATGCTTACCTCAAAATCATACAATCCGGCTTTATAGCTTAAAACGTATCTTCTACCTTGCACTTCCAAAGTATTTGTATTAAACCAAGTAACCATTTCGTCTACCACAACATCGTTAAGTTGTGCAGCAGTTAAATCTTCTTTTGGTGTAATGGAAAATACATAGCATAATTGTTGATGGTATTCTTGAATATCCAAGCGATAATTATATAGTTTATGGGCTTTTTCATCATACAAATCTAATTTGTTGCCAATAAATGGAATACCGGCTATTTTTTTCCCGGGATTAAAAAACAACATTTTTAATTGTTCTTTATGCTTATCTATACCCGATTTTGTGGCAGTAGAAATTTCATGGCCTTTAACAATATTATTTTCACCACAAATAGTTCCTTTTGTAAAAAATAAAGCTGCATACAATTCGGGGGTAAGATAATTGTATTGATGTTTTTTGTTATAAAAATCTCCTGTTGTTTTTTCTTCTAATACATCCATGGTTCGGCAACCATGTACATAATTTTGTTGAATTTTACTGTAAAGAGAGGCAATGGTATTGCCGGCTTTATTTTTCATTTGAATATCGTTATAAGCCATATAACCCAATACCCTTAAGTTTCGGAATGCTTTATAAAAAGTAGTATCTTCTTTTATTTGCTGCAGTAATTTTTCATAATTAAAGTTGGTACGCACCATTACTTCGGGCAAAGTAAATTGTCCTGCCTTGCCAAAACCTACTGTTGTATCTGCCAAGGAAGGATGCAGGGTAGTATCTTGCGCAAACAAAAAAGAAACCGCGCATAATTGTACAACCATTAGTTGTAACCACTTCATTTTGCAAAAATCATTTTATAATCTACTTTCACTTTGCCTTTACTGATATCATTCAGTTTGCCTTGTAGTAATTTCTTTTTAAGAGGCTTTAAATAATCTATAAATAACTTTCCGTCTATATGGTCATATTCGTGTTGAATAATTCTGGCTGTTAACCCTGTAAATGTAGTTTTATGTTGCACAAAGTGTTCATCCAAATACTCCAGTGTTATTAGTTCAGGCCGTTGTATATCTTCTCTTATTTTAGGAATACTTAAACACCCTTCGTTGTACACCCATTCTTCGCCTTCTAAACCTACCATCTTTGCATTAATAAATACTTTTTTAATGCCCGGTTCATCAGGATAAGTTTCATCCTCTTCTTCCATATTAGCAAAAATTTGGGCACTATCCATTACAAATATGCGAATGGGTTTATTAATTTGAGGGCCTGCTAATCCTACACCATTGCTAGCATACATTGTTTCCCACATATCATCAATTAAAGTAGATAATCCTTCATAATCGGCTGTTATAGGTGCTGCCGGTTTTCTTAAAATAGGGTTGCCATAGGCTACAATAGGTAAAATCATATACAAAAAAAACAAAGTTTTACAATAAAAAAAGTTCTACAAAGATAGTTGAATGCGGCTATATTGTCCGCTCCTGCAAATAGGTTTGTAGCATAATGGTGGCAGCAATTTGGTCTATGTTACCTTTTATTTGTCTTTGTTTTTTTTTCATCCCCATTTCAACCATCGCTTTTGAGGCCATTTTAGAGGTGTACTGTTCATCAACAGTTTGTATTGGAATGGTGGAAAAATTTTTTTTTAATTGTTCAATAGCCTTTAACACTAAAGGTGTTGCATGTGTAGCAGTTTGGTCTAAATTATAAGGTTCTCCAATTAAAATTAATTCAACTGCTTCTTTGGTGATATATTCTTTCAAAAAAGTAATTAAAGTGGCTGATGGAATGGTGGTTAAAGGTGTGGCTATAATTTGAAGAGGATCTGTAACGGCAATTCCGGTTCTTTTCCCTCCATAATCAATACAAATAATTCTAGCCACAATTTCAATTTTAAAAAATAAATAAATCGGCAATTACAAATGCGCTAAACACTACACTGGCAATGCCATTTGCAGTCATAAAAGCAATATTTACCCTACTTAAATCATTTGGTTTTACAATTGAATGTTGATAGAGTAACATGCCGGTAAATATTAAAATACCTATCCAATATAGGGCATGAAAATTACCATAATAGCCTGCCAATATTACACAGGCGGCGCTTAAAAAATGCAAAAAAGAGGAAATTCGCAATGCGTTTATTTTTCCGAACACTGCCGGTATGGAATATAATTTTTGCGATTGGTCAAAATCTACATCTTGCAAGGCATAAATAACATCAAAGCCGCTTACCCAAAAAATTACCGCAAAAGAAAATAAAACCGGTAATAAACCAAATACTCCTGTTACTGCTAAGTAAGCACCAATAGGGGCTAATGAAAGCCCTATTCCTAATACTAAATGACATAATGCTGTAAATCTTTTGGTATAACTATAAAATAATACAACAAACAAAGCTATTGGAGCCAAATAGAAACAAATTTTATTAATAAAATAAGTGGTCAATAAAAAAAGCAGGCAATTAATTAAAACAAACCGCAACGCACTTTCAGGTAAAATAATACCTTTCGGAATTTCGCGAATGGCGGTTCTGGGGTTTCGAGCATCAAAATGCCTGTCCAAATAACGATTAAAAGCCATGGCTGCATTTCGTGCAGTAACCATACAAATAATTACTAATACAAACTTTTCTGCTATATATTGATGGGTAAAATAAGTATGTTGAATGGCAACATTGGTATTATTTTCAGGCATATTTAGGTAAAAAGCTTGCCGATGAACAATGCCCAGAAAAAAGCCAATGAATGCAAAAGGCATGGCAAAAATGGTATGCGAAAATTTTACGAGACTTAAATATTTTTTTATTGAATACATTTTTTATTCTGTTTAGATAAATTGACATTGCTTTACCAACTCCCATAAAACAATTCCTGCAGCTACTGAAACATTGAGTGAGTGTTTGGTACCCCACTGTGGAATTTCAATACAGCCATGGCACAAACTTAATACATCTTCTTGTACCCCTTCTACTTCATTACCCAAAACAATAGCCAATTTAGTATGGGGTGGAATTGTATATTGCTGAAGAGAAGTACTACCACTGGCCTGCTCTACTGCCAAAATAGTGTAACCCAATTCTTTTAATGATTGAACGGCAGCAAAGGTGGTAGACATGTATGTCCAATCAACTGTTTCTGTTGCACCTAGGGCTGTTTTTTGAATATCGCGATGTGGAGGTTGAGGAGTATATCCACAAATACATATACCTTCAAGTAAAAAAGCATCACAAGTTCTAAAAATACTTCCCACATTGTGCATACTTCTAATATTATCTAATACTACTATAATGGGGTGTTTGGGTGATGTTTTAAATTCCTGCACCGATTTTCTTCCCAAAGCATCCATACTTAATTTTTGCATGTGCAAATGTACATTGTTAACAAGGATGGAACAATATATTGAAAAAAGTTCCCTCATAAACATGAAGGAACTTTTAACCCTTAAAACAACCAACATGAAACTATAGTAACAACCTGATTACTAATTTGTTCATGTAATTGTAGCAATTTTACAGCAATGCTAAATCTAATACTTGCTGCATCGTTTTAACATAATGAAATTGTACTCCGGTAATAAAGTTACTATCAATTTCCAGTACATCTTTTTCATTTTGCCAACACATAATAATTTCTTTCAACCCGGCTCTTTTAGCTGCCAATACTTTTTCTTTTATTCCACCTACCGGCAATACTTGCCCACGTAAGGTAATTTCACCTGTCATGGCTAAATAGGATTTAACCTTTCGCCCGGTAAAGGCAGATGCTAATGAGGTAAGCATGGTAATACCTGCACTGGGCCCATCTTTAGGTGTAGCACCTTCTGGCACATGAACATGTACATTATGCGTAGTAAAAGCGCTATTTTCAATGCCTATTTTTTTTGCATTTGCCTGTAAATAGGTGTAGGCTGTAGTGGCACTTTCTTTCATTACATTACCTAAATTACCGGTTAATTTTAATTCTCCTTTACCTTCACTTAAAACAGTTTCAATAAATAAAATATCGCCACCTACATAAGTCCAGGCTAAACCAACTGCTACACCGGGCATATTGGCCATTTTGTATATTTCATTATTATACCGTTGCGGGCCTAATATTTTTTCAACATCTGATAGAGAAACAATGGATTTAATTTTGTTTTTGGTGGCTAATTCCTTTGCTTCATAGCGCATGACAGAGGCCAACTGACGGTCTAATTCTCTTACACCACTTTCACGGGTATAGTTTTCAATAATTTTTTCAAGAATTTTATCGCTAAATTTTAAATTCACTTTTGCCAGCCCGTGTGCCTCTTTTTGCTTGGGTATTAAGTGTCTTTTAGCAATTTCTACTTTTTCTTCAATAGCATATCCACTTAAATCAATAATTTCTAATCTATCGCGCAAAGCAGGTTGAATATTTTGAATATCATTGGCAGTTGCAATAAATAATACTTTACTTAAATCATATTCCAATTCTAAATAATTATCATAAAAACTATTATTTTGTTCAGGATCTAATACTTCTAATAAGGCAGAGGATGGATCGCCACGAAAATCGTTACCGATTTTATCTATTTCATCCAATATCATAACAGGATTGGAAGTTTTTATTTTTCGAATGTTTTGAATAATTCTGCCGGGCATAGCACCAATATATGTTTTGCGATGTCCTCTTATTTCGCTTTCATCGTGTAAACCACCTAAACTTACCCGCACATATTTTCTACCCACAGCATGTGCAATGCTTTTACCCAAAGAAGTTTTACCGATACCCGGTGGACCAATAAAACAAAGTATGGGGCTTTTCATATCGCCTTTTAATTTCAGTACCGCTAAATATTCTAAAATTCGATTTTTAATTTTTTGCATGCCATAATGGTCTGCATCTAAAATTTTTTTAGCATTTTTTAAATCATAGTTATCATTTGTATATTCACCCCAAGGTAAATCGAGCAATAAATCTAAGTGATTGTATACAACTGAATAATCGGGTGTGCTGGGATGCATTCTCTCTAATTTCTCAATGCCGGATTTAAACATGGCTTTTGCTGCCTCTGGCCAGTGTTTGGTTTCGGCTTTTTTCTTCATTTCAGCAATTTCCCTTTCATTAGGATCACCACCTAATTCTTCTTTAATACTTTTAAGTTGCTGCTGCAAAAAATAGTCGCGCTGTTGTTTATCTAATTCTAGCCTGGTTTTACTGGTAACTTTATTCTTTAATTCAGCAAACTGCAATTCTTTGTGCAGTATACTTGTTAAGCGATCGGCTCTTTGCTTAATACTTTCAAATGATAATAATTCTTGTTTTTCAGTTATAGAAGTATTTAAATTACTACTAACAAAATTGATGAGGAAAGAAGGATTTTCGATATTTTTTAATATAATTGATGCTTCTGTAGGCAAATTGGGCGAAAGCTGTATAATTTCTGTTGCCAAATCTTTAATAGTACTTATATAAGCTTCAAAATCAGGATCATTTAATACCGGTTTGTCCTCCAATAACTGAATACTTGCTTTAAAGAAAGGTTCTTCTGCAACTATTTGCAATAGTTGGAATCTTTTTTTACCCTGAATAATAATGGTGGTGCCACCATCGGGCATTTTAATCAGTTTCAAAATTTTAGCTACAGTACCAATTTTATATAAATCTTTAACAGCGGGATCTTCGATTTCTGTATCATTTTGAGCCAATACTCCAATTAACTTATTGCTTTTATAGGCTTCATTAACTGCCTGAATACTTTTGTCGCGCCCTACGGTTATGGGTAACACTACGCCGGGAAATAAAACGGTATTTCTTAATGGCAAAATGGGCAAAGTATCCGGAATAACTACTTTTTCCTC
Organism: Bacteroidota bacterium; assembly: GCA_028877005.1. Lineage (GTDB taxonomy): Bacteria > Bacteroidota > Bacteroidia > Chitinophagales > Chitinophagaceae > Hydrotalea. Next base: position 11,293 of record JAGWPI010000146.1, read on the forward strand.
TTCATCTTCACGCTCATTAATAGCAATAATGGGCATAAAATCGTTTTCATCTTCTGCGGATAATAAAAATTTTTTTTTGTTCATATCGTTCAATCTAAAGTAAAAGTCATTTTGTCATTTACAATTTTCAAAAAAGCTTATAATTATTGACTAATTTTTGGGGCAATATTAATGCCATGCACCTTAAATAGAATAAAACAGTACAAAATGGCGTAAAAAAATGGCACACCTAAAAAGGTATGCCACAAAAGAATGAATTTAACTATTTAAAATTTCAATCCAATTCCTAATTGTATTTGTTGACTCTTCCAATTGTTCTGATTACTGAGATCATTTAAATTGTTTAATCCGACTGCATAACGGCCATATATACGTAGTACATTAAAATTAAGTTGTACCCCACCTACCATAGCAAAATCACCAGATTTAAATGCATTTTGACCATTGATTATCAAGTTGTCGTTTTTATTCAGTAAAATGCCGAATTGTGGACCAGCATTCAGGGTTATTAATTTATCTATATTATACCGCAACAATACAGGAATTGTTAAATAATCTAATTTAATATTCTGGTCGGGGGGAAATATAGTTGTAAAACTGGCAGATTTTGTAGCAGACTGACTCCAAAGCACTTCGGGCTGTATACCCCATTTTTTATTAAAGTCAATTTCAGCAAATCCACCTACTTGATAGGACAATTGAAAACCCTGATTAAAAGTTTCTCCATCAATTTTTGTTAAGTTGCCGCCTGCCTTAATACCTGCTCTAAAACCTTGGGCATGAACCATTGCTGCGAAACAAAAGTAAGCTAAGGAAAATGCAATTATTTTTTTCATAAATGATTGTTTTACAGATGTTAAGTCAATGATTGTGCCAAGATTTTGAATGTGAAACTGATGTTAACAGATGAAACATACATTTCAATTTTTAATATACAGAGTTGTACTTTTAGTTAAATTGTTAAACTTTGGTATATATAATTATTTACACCAATTCAAATATGGTAATTTCCGGTAAAATTCCTACCCTTCCCGGATAGCCAATAAAGCCAAAACCCCTGTTTACATAAAGGTATTGGTTACCTTCCTGATATAAACCTGCCCATTGTTTGTACATCCATTGTACAGGACTCCATTTAAAAAATGGGGTTTCAACGCCAAATTGCATGCCGTGTGTATGGCCCGCTAACATTAAATCAATATCGGGATATTTAACACGTATTTCTGCATCCCAATGGCTAGGGTCATGGCTCATTAAAATTTTAAAAGGCAACTTTTCAGTACCGGGATAAGCCAACTCCATTTTACCATATTTTGGGAAATGCCCTTTAGCTCCCCAATTTTCAATACCAATTAGCGCAATAGAGTCTCCATTTTTATGCAACACTACATGTTCATTCATTAACAAACGCCACCCTAAACTAGTATGTACGGCTTTTAAATTGTTTAAATTTTGTTGCTTTGCTAACAAGGATGGCC
>JAGWPI010000147.1 GCA_028877005.1 Bacteroidota bacterium
AAAAGGATAGATTTACATTAAAACCATAGCTTCGGGTAGTGGGTGTTTGAAGTCCTGAACCACTATCTTGGGTATACTGGTCAACATCTAAATCTTTATAGCGATTTGGGAAAAAGTATAGTAAATTTCTACCCACCAATGAAACACTGGCACCACGTATAAATGAAGTTGATTTTAACCTATTTGCAGGAATATTATAGGTTAAAGTAACCTCTCTTAATTTAGCATACGTTTTTTTAATAATATCCAAATCAGGTATAGAAGCCATACGAGTAACAAATGGTTGCACCTGACTTTTTGTGGTATTTTGTGTTTCAGTTAAATTTTTCATGTTATTAATTGTTCCGGTAATTGGGTCTAAACTAATAGGCGCTCCTGTTAAATTAACCCCTTGCCCGGTGTATGCTGCAACATTTGCTTCATCAAACGGTCTGGCTATACCAAATGCGCCTGTTGCACTTTCAATATGTCTTCCACCCTGCAGTGTTTTTTTCCGAACATAATCTTCCATTACGCCACCCACCAATCCATCAAACTGAAAGCGAAGTGCAAAGTTTTTATAGCTAAATGTGTTAATGGCTGCCCATTGAAAATTAGGATCGGAGTGGCCATAAATTTTTTGAGCAGAAGAACCTAAATCAGAAAAACGTAAGTACAAACCCGATGCAGGGTCAATAACCATTTTCCCATCCGGTGTACGCACAAAGGCATTACCGTAAACCAAATCTACACGTGTTCCATTTTTTGAGTAATTATTGGGATTAGAATTGTTTACCCATTTTTTAACATAAGTAGATACATTAGCTGTTACATTCCAACTAAATCCGTTGGCATTATTAATAGGATTGGCATTCATGGTAAACTCCCATCCGTCATTGGTATATGCGTTTCCATTAGTTAAAAAGCTGGAATATCCTGATGCTGCTGAGGTACCTTGATTTACAATACCCGTATTCAGGTAATGATAATGCGTAATGTCAAATCCTAATTTATTATCCAAGAATCGAATATCTATACCAAATTCAGTTGCTTTTCTTTCTGCTGTTTGAATATTAGTACTTACGGTTTGGTTAGTATATGTAGCACTATTGCTTAATTGATTGGTAAATGTTGGACTTAAAGTATAAGGTTGAGAGAATTGATAACTAGGACCTCCATAGGGCGAATACCAGTTATACCCATAACCTGCAGCCGGGGTAGCGCTGATATCGGGTGTAAAGAATGCATTGGTACCGCCGCTCTTGCTTTCTGCATAAGAAGCCCGCACCTTTAAAAAACTAATAACCCTTGGCAGGTGAAGATAATCAGATAATACCGAAGCTGCATTGAATGAGGGATAGAAGTAGCTATTATTATTTGCAGGTAATGCAGAAGACTTATCTACCCGTCCGGTTACATTGGCAATAAGAAAAGATTTATAACCTAAATCAACTGAATAATAGGCACTCAATACTTTCATTTGTGAGTGAAAAGTGCTTCCTGTTAAAGGGTAAAGTGAGTTAGAAAAAGCATAAATTCCGGGAACATTTAAATAATTAGTAGAAGTAAAATTAGAATTGAAATTAAAACTTCTAACTGTTCCGCCACCTAATGCTTCCATGTCTAAAAAGCCTAATAAACTTTTCTTATATCGCACTTGTCCATCAACATAAGAATCATATTGCCCCCTTCTATCTTCTCTATAATCGCCCATCCGCAATTCACGGCCATAAGCACCTGCAGAATATGGCATTTTTTCAGAATTAAACATATCATAAGTAGAAATACTGGGCCTTAGCTGAAATTCTAAATTTTTGGTAGGCTTATAGTTTAATGAAATATACCCATACATATTATTTTGATAATGGCCCCTTAACCATTCATATGACATAAAATAGGGATTATTATAGCGATAAAATTCCTCATATTTTTGCTGAATACCGGCTAAACCAGGCTGCCAATAATTACGCATATCACTCATAGCCCAGTCTGCTCCGCCCCAAAGAATAATATTATAAATAATACTATTTGGTCCATATTGAACATCGGGAATATTAGGAGTTGATTGGCGACTATAATTTAAATAACTACTCAGTGTTAATTTAGGATTAAAACGTTGTGTTACACTAGCTGTTACATTAAAATTATTTAATTGCGTATTCGGAACAATGCCTTTTTGGTAGGTATTCCCAAAAGAAAAACGCACATCTGTTTTTTCAGTAGAAGAAGATATTGAAATACTATTAGTTGAAAGTAATCCGGCCTGAATAAACTTGCGCAAATTATCTTTACCCCTAGCTAACCATGGCGTAGGTTGTACATGTCCAATATAAGTAGATCCATCAGCAAAAGTAGTGGTATAATTTTGTGTAGGATCATATTTGCCATCATATTGTGGTAATAATTGCCCTCTAAATTGCGGGCCCCAAACATCATAATCATAGTCATTTACACCAACACCTATAGCACCACCTCCGCGGTAGTTGGCAGGGCCAGAACCTCCTCCACCAAATGCATATTTTCCATTATCACCAGGGCCATATAAATCCTGATATTTTGGTAAAGCAATAAACCCTTTGTTAATTTGTGTACTTGAATTAAAATCTACATGAAGACCTTTATTCTTAGCACCTTTTTTTGTAGTAATAATAATAGCACCATTTTTTCCTTGAAAACCATACAAAGAGGCAGCATTTGGTCCTTTTAAAATAGTTATTGTTTCAATATCATCCGGATTAATATTATAAGTATCAGACGTAAATGGCACACCGTCAACAACATACATAGGTTGATTATTGGCACCGTTTTCACCCCTAACAATAATGCCTGGAGAATGACCAATTTCAGAATTAATGTTAATGGCTAAACCTGCAGCATTACCTTTTAGTGCATTAATAGGATCGGCCTCTCTGGCTTTGGTTAATTTGGTAGCATCAATAGTTTGTACAGCATACCCCAAGCGTTTGGCCTCTTTTTTAATACCTGTTGCAGTAACCACAACAGCACTTAAATCGGCATTCTGCGGACTCATAGCAATAGCTATAGAGTTAGCATCATGTACCACCAATCTTTTGGTTTCGAAACCAACATAAGAAAATTCCAATACATCACTTTTGTCAACTGATATACTAAAATCGCCATTTGCGTTTGTAACTGTACCACGATTGGTTTTTTTTACTGAAATAGAAACCCCTTCAATAGGAGTTTGTGTAACTGCATCTATCACACGTCCTTTAAGCACCATATTTTGTGCATGAACAGTGGAAGCAGTAAACAGACTAAGTGTTGCTAATAACAATAGTCTGAAAAGATTGGGGACAATTTGCTTCATAAACAATTTGTTTAGTTATGAGGCAAAACTATCCGGTCAATGTTATGGAATTATTGCGGTAATATTAACAAATAGTAAAGCAATATTTAACAAAGTATCCTAAAATAAGCATATAGTTAACAAATATTAAACTTTTATGAATAAATTGTTAACTACTAATTTTGGCATTACCCTTTTGGTAAAAAGAAATAAACAACTAATAACAATGCATCTTCTGTTCCTATGTTTATTGGGTTATGCCATTCCGTAGCATCAAAAAACAATGAATCACCGGGTTCCATATCATAAATATCTTCACCAATGGCATACCGCAATTTACCTTGTAGTAAATACTTAAATTCAAAAGCCTGTGTAACCACCGCTTGCCGATGCGCATTTGGGGTAATGCGTAATAAAACAAAATCTAAATGATAATCTTGAAAAGTTGCAGTAAACATACGTTGGTAAAAAAATCCTTCTGCATTCTCTTTCTCAAAATGCTGATAAACTGATTTCTTTTTAAAAATGACTTTATTCCCTGATTGTAGATTTATATTTTTAAAAAATTCATTCAAATCAACTTCTAATCCTTTAATCAAATTTAATAATACATTTAACGAAGGAATGGTTCTACTATTTTCAACCTGACTTAACATGCTCTTTGTAATTCCTGCTTTTTCAGCTAATTCTTGCAATGTAATATTCCTTTCTTTCCTAATTTCTTTTAACCGATTACTAATTTGTATAATAATGTCTTCCTGCATACAACAAATAATTCAAATAGTGATGAAATGCTGTAATATATTAAAATTGTATGAAACCATTTTATCCGCAATAACAAACTACCTTAAAAAGTATTATTCTTAAAATATGCTTAGCATCATAATCCGAGAAAATACTTTAATTAATTTTGCACATTGTATGTTTAAAAACTTGTTGATATTGCTTATGATAGTTGGTATTGGCGGTGAAAGCTTCCAAACCAATTTAATTGAGCTATATTATCAGCTAAACAAAGCTGCAATAACAGAAAAATTTTGTGTGAATAAAGACAAACCACAAATGCACTGCAATGGTCAATGCCATTTAGCTAAAGAATTAAAAAAAGCCACACAACCACTCTCTAACTCAAATAATAATAAAAATTTTAAAAGTATTCAACTTTTTGCACAGCATGCTACTACTCAAATTTTTTGTTTAAGTAAGTTAAAAGCCGTTACACATTTCAATTATACTGAATTAATTAATAAAGGCTTTATTGGCGCTTTTTTCCACCCCCCTACCCTCAATGCATAATTTTTAAATACAAATTATTTTAGTAATATAATTCTTCTGTTTTATTAAACAGATTATATTTTATTTTAATATTATTATTTTTTAAAAATATATGAATAAAAAAAATTTTCTAACTGTTATAATGCTTAGCATTACAGCATCTTCTTTTGCATGTGCCATTTGCGGCTGTGGTGGTAGTAATTTTTATTTGGGTTTAATGCCTCATTTTAGAACTAAATTTATTGGCATACGCTATGCATATAGTAATTATAATACAGTACTAGCTAATGACCCCACACAGTTTAGTCACAACTATTACAATAGTATACAAATATGGGGCGGATTTAATGTTGGGAAACGATGGCAACTTCTATATATTGTACCTGTACATTTTAACAAACAAATTGATGATGATGGTATTACCAATAAAAATGGATTAGGTGATGCATCCATCATGGCCAACTATTTGTTGTTTCACAAAACCAAAACCTATGAACACCACGCAGGAATTGAACAACAATTATGGATTGGAGGTGGTGCAAAATTACCAACCGGCAAAATGGATGTGAATTTAAAAGACCCTAATATTACCGTTGCAGATGTAAATGCGCAATTAGGCACCGGTAGTATTGATTTTATAATAAATACTATGTACAACATCCGAATTGGGAATTGGGGGGTAAATACTTCATTAACCTATAAAGCTAATAC
>JAGWPI010000148.1 GCA_028877005.1 Bacteroidota bacterium
TAATTGGCTTTGCTTTCACATCCGGTAAAGGCGTTTTCAACTGCAATCTTCCCTTCATAGGCAGCTGTATACACAAAGGCGGGTGTGTTAGCCACATCACCAACTGCATAAATATTAGGTATATTGGTTTCCATCATTTCATTTACCTGAATATGGCCTTTCGGCGTTAATTGCAGGCCAATTTTTTCTAATCCTAATTTTTCTGTATTGGCTTTTGTGCCGGATGCTACTACTACTTTACCCGGTTCAATTAATTGGGTAAAAGAACCATCAGGGCATTTACAATGAATTATTGTGTTGTTGCCCGATTTTTCAAATTTAACAGCTCGGAAATTGGGCAATATTTCTATACCCTCATTCCGCATGTGCTTCTCAATTTCTTCGCTAATATCGGGTGTCTGGGTACGCAAAACCCTATCTGTAAATTCAATAATACGCACTTTTGTACCCAAACGGTTATAGGCCATCGCAATTTCCAATCCTATATAACCGGCACCCATAATGGTAATACTTGTGGGTTGCGCTTCTAAATCAAATAAAGAAACATTGGTAAGATAATCAATAGAATCCAACCCCTCAATGTTCGGAACATTAGTAGTAGCACCTGTGGCAATAATAAATTTAAGAGCAGTATATTTATCTTTTCCATTCACTACAATTGTTTTTGCATCTTCAAAAGCTGCCCATCCATTTACCATGGTAAGCTGTTTAAAATCTTGTACCACATCCATATATTTTTTTTGCTGCAGTGTATGCACCAATGCTTTTTTATCTTTGATTACCTGCGCAAAATCAATGTCAAAGCCTTTAGGTTTGATGCCCGAAAAATTGGAATGTGAGGCATGATAAGCTGCTTCAGCAGCTCTGATTAAAGTTTTAGACGGCACGCAGCCTACATTTACACAGGTACCGCCAAAAGGAAGGCCTGCATTCACCATTAAAGTAGAAAGACCCAGACTCTCTGCATGAATAGCCGCAGAAAAAGCAGCAGAGCCACCACCAATAATAATCAAATCAAAATGATGAGCGCCGGAAACATCTTGATTCATTTGTGCCCGATAACTTGCAGAACGATTGATAGAATTAATAATGGCATCTGCACTGGCCTTTTCCGGGTTAAAAACCACTTCCCCTTTTTTTTCCTGAAACTGAACATTGGCGCTTACAATTCCCGGATTAGAATGAATGATTTTTTCAACAGCCCTGGCACAATGCTCGCAGGTCATCCCGGTAATGTTCAACAAAATTTTTTCTTGCTGTGCATCACTTTTGTTATTATCTAACTTTTTATCGGCATTTGATTTTTTAAAGAAGCTCATTGGAATATTTTAATTTAATTATTTGATGAATACCAGTTGGGTAATGTTGCATACCCATACTGCTTTTCTTAAATAGGGTTCATATATCATTATCAGCTGTATTCTTCTTGCTTTTGTCCTTTATTACAACCGCTTTATATCCTGCCTTTTCAATCACAGCAATAATTTCTTTTCAGAAACTTTTGCAGCGTCATATTTAATGATGAAGGTATTTCGAGAATATTGAATTACATCATTGATCATTCTACGCGTTTTAGCTAAATGGGAATATATTATGACTATAGTATGTTACACAAGACATTTCTGTAATTGTAAGCTCAATTGTTTTCATATCAGCACGAGTAAGCATCATAACTTCCTCTGTAAGCACACATTACTGTTATGCCAATGGTTGTGATAGTACCCAATAGTATAAATATGTATTTCATAGTAAAAATTAAATTTAAAAAATGTTTCTACATTTATTGAACTGCCGAAACACCTGAAACTTTGTATCCGGTTGCATTTACGGCATTCACAATAGTATCTAATTTGGTTTCAGCGGCATTATATACTACTGTACTGCTGGCATCTTTAAAAGCGGTTTCAAACTTTAATACGCCCTGCACTTTTGACAAAGCCAAATTAATGGTTGAGCTGCAAGCTTCACAATCCATTCCTTCAATCTTTAATTTTATGGTTCGCACAGCTGATTTATCGACATACACTACTTCTTTTTTTTCTTTTGTAGGAAAGAAGATAGAGGAGTAGGAAGGGAAAATCATTAGCAATACAGCCAAAAACGTTACTATGCCCAAAAACGATTTGCTTTGCCAAAATGAAGGTTTGTCTGCTTCACAATCGCAGTCAATTTCATTAATACTGCGAGATTTTAATTTTTGATACCAGGCAAATGCTAATACCGCTACCGTTATACCAATTAAAACGGGGCGGTAAGGCTCCATCCACGAAAAAGTAGAAGCAATACCGGTAATACCGGTTATTAAAGCCAGCACCGGTGTAATACAACATAAAGAGGCAATAAAAGCTGTTACCAATACAGCTATCCAAGTTTTTCCGTTTGATTTTTCCTGTTTCATGCAAATTGGTTTTGTTGGTTGAGTTGTTGAATGTATTTAAATAAACCGCGCAGCATTTTTAAATGCTCGGGCTTTAATGAATAAAAAATGGTTTGCCCTTCTTTTCTGGCCTGAATAATACCACCA
>JAGWPI010000149.1 GCA_028877005.1 Bacteroidota bacterium
AAAAGATAATTTTCCTTTTTTTATTTCTTCTACTATACCCGGATCTAGCAGTGTGGAAACATCGCCTAAGTTTTCTGTTTCACCTTCGGCTATTTTTCTGAGTATACGGCGCATAATTTTACCACTTCTGGTTTTGGGTAAGCCGCTCACAAACTGAATTTTATCTGGTTTTGCAATGGCACCAATAATTCGGGTAACGGTTTGCAGAATATCTTTTCTCACCAAATCTCCATTGCCATGTGTGTCTTGTCCATGCGAACCCTGATAAATAACAAACGCATAAATGCCTTGTCCCTTCACATCGTGAGGATAGCCAACAACCGCACTTTCTACTACTCCTGCATGCATATTTATAGCATTTTCAACTTCTGCTGTACCAATGCGGTGGCCACTAACATTCAATACATCATCTACTCTGCCGGTTATACGATACATGCCTTCTTTGTTTCGCATAGCTCCATCTCCTGTAAAATACATGCCTTCATAAGTGGCAAAATAGTTGGTGCGACACCGTTCATGATCGCCATAAGTTGTTCTTAAAATACTTGGCCATGGGGCTTTAATACATAAATTACCGGTTACTGTATCTGCTTCACCCTGATCAACTTCTTTACCATTTTCATCTACTAATGTCATTTGTATACCCGGCAATGGTAAGGTTGCCCAGCCTGGTTTTGATGGAGTAATTCCAGCTATATTTGAAATTAAAATGCCACCTGTTTCTGTTTGCCACCATGTATCAACTATGGGGCATTTTCTCTTCCCAATATTTTCATCATACCAATGCCAAGCTTCCTCATTAATTGGTTCGCCAACAGTACCCAATACCTGTAATGATGCTAAATTTTTACCCACTAAAGGACCCAATCCAAAACCCATTAAACTTCTAATTGCAGTTGGGGCGGTATATAAAATATTTACTTTGTATTTATCCACAATTTCCCAAAAACGGCCAGCATCTGGCCAGGTGGGAATGCCTTCAAACATTAAAGTAGTAGCCCCTGCTGAAAGTGGTCCATAAACAATATAGCTGTGTCCGGTAACCCAACCAATATCAGCTGTGCAAAAATGTATTTGACCGGGTTGGTATTGAAAAACATTAATAAAACTGTAATTGGTGTATACCATATATCCGCCACAAGAGTGTACTACTCCTTTTGGTTTTCCGGTTGAGCCGGACGTATAAAGAATAAATAAGGGATCTTCTGCATCCATTTCTTCTGCTATAAAATCTGTTAGCCCCAATGTTTCTATTTTTTTTATTTCATCTTCCCACCATACATCTCTGCCTTTAATCATAGATACCGGGGTTCTGGTTCGGGTGCAAACAATTACTCTTTTCACTGTTTTATTACCAATTAAAGCATCATCAATCACACTTTTTAAAGGAATATCCTTAGCGCCTCTAAATGCACCATCGCAAGTAATAATGCAGGTGGCTTTGGCGTCTTCTAATCTATCTGCAATACTTTGTGCAGAAAAGCCACCAAAAATTACAGAATGAATGGCGCCAATTCTGGCACAGGCCAATACTGCAATGGCTAATTCAGGAATCATGCCCATATAAATACATACCCTATCTCCTTTATTTATTCCATTGTTTTTTAATACATGTGCAAACAAACAAACTTTTTCATGTAATTTTTTATAGGTAAGTATTCGGTGATGTTCATCGGGGTCGTTGGGTTCCCAAATTATAGCCGGCATATTACCCATTGTTGCTAAATGTCGGTCTAAGCAATTTTCGGTAATATTAAGTTTGCCTCCTTTAAACCATTCAACTTTGGGTTCAGAAAAATTCCATTCTAAAGTTTTGTCCCATTTTTTTCGCCAAACAAAATTTTCAGCAATGGCACTCCAAAAGGCTTCCGGATGCTCAATACTTTTTTTGTAATCGGAATGATACTGTGCTAAACTTTTAATTTGATAAGGATACGACATGGCAATCAACGTTTTGGCAATAAAATTAAGATTATTGCTTGGCTTGTGGTAATGTGTAAAACATTTTTTATAGTATTAAGCAAACGTTTACGCAAATGCATTGCGTTTTTTACAAGCATATACTTGCTTTTAAGTTTAATTTAATGTTTTGTTGAAGCATCAAAAGTAAATGTCATTATATCTATCTTGTTTGTATCACTATTTACCCCCCTTAAAACAGGCATTATATGATTCGGCACTCTCTAATTTCGGGTATTTTCTTACTTACCCTTTCTATACATTGGCAAAATAATTTTAATGCAGCTAAATTAATAGCACAGCAACAACACAAATTTATTTTGCTTAATTTTTCGGGGTCTGATTGGTGCGGCCCCTGCATACGTTTGCATAAAGAAATTTTAGAAACACCAGCTTTTGAACATTTTTCAGATTCTACTTTGGTTTTGGTAAATGCCGATTTTCCTCGGATGAAGAAGAACCAATTATCATCTATTCAACAAAAGCAAAATGATGCTGTTGCCGATTTATATAATTCAAAAGGAATTTTTCCATTAACACTGTTAATCAATGCCAATGGAAAAGTTATAAAAGAATGGGATGGTTTTCCCAATATATCAACTAATGCATTTATTGAGCAAATACAAAATGCCATTGCCATGGCTAATCCATAACTTATGCCATTAGATGTTGTTAAACAAAGGATGAAATTAATGGGCAACCAATTTGAAATTAGTGTGGTTGCAAAGCAAACTGCATGGGCAAACCAATGTATTAATCAAGCAGTTGCAGAAATTAAAAGAGTAGAAAAATTACTAACTACGTTTTTGGATGATAGTGAAACAAATTTAATTAATAAGGCCGCAGGTTTATATCCGGTACAGGTAAGCGAAGAAACCTATCGCTTAATTGAACGTTCTATTCGCATTTCAAAACTTACGCAAGGCGCATTTGATGTTACTTATGGGTCTATAGATAAAGATTTGTGGAATTTTAATTTAAAAATGCAAAAATTACCCGATACCGCCACCGCAAAAAAGATGGTAAGATTGATTAATTATAAAAATATTATATTAAATGAAAACAATTTTTCTGTTTTTTTAAAGCATGAAGGTATGCGTATTGGTTTTGGAGGTATTGGTAAAGGTTATGCAGCTGATAGAGCAAAACAGGTTTTATTGCAATGTGGTGTAGAAAGTGGAATAGTGAATGCTTCCGGAGATTTAACAGCATGGGGTTTACAACCCAACGGACAACAATGGACAATAGGTATTGCGCATCCCGATGCGGCCAATGCTGTTTTTTCTTATTTCAATATTAGTAATATGGCTGTTGCAACATCCGGAAATTATGAAAAATTTATTTGGATTGATGGAAAGAAATATTCCCATACCATTAATCCTAAAACCGGATTACCGGTAACGGGCATTAAAAGTGTTACCATTATTACAACACATGCCGAGATTGCTGATGCAATGGCCACCCCGGTTACTATTATGGGTATTGAAGCCGGCTTACATATGATTAATCAAATGAATAATATTGAAGCTATCATTGTGGATGATAATAACCGTGTTTTTACTTCTGATCATATTCATATTCAACAACCTAAATTACTAAAAAAATAATTGTATGATTAAAAGATTCTTGCCTTTTGTAATGATTATTGCAGTGTGTTGCTCTGGTTTTTTTTCTTGTTCTCCTGTTAAAGCATATCAAAAAAATCGTTTAAACGATGCGGAAATGAGCCTCTCAAGTAGAAGAGTACAAAAAAATGAATTGAATTTTCAAACTTATCGTGAAGGGTCAGCCGGTGCCAACGGTGGAAAAACCGGTGGTGGCTGTGGTTGTAACTAAAGTACTGTATACTTTTTTAATACCTGCCTATATATGTTTTTGTTACAATAAAATATTTGTGTTTCTGCTCTCTAGCTCTAAAAAATGTTTTCATGAAAAAGATTTGTTTAACAGTAGTTGGGATTTTTATATTATTACTTCATGCATTTACCCAAACATCAATTAATATAGATAGTAGTTATGAACCCAAACCTTTAAAGTTGGATGAAGTTAATCTGGTATCAAGTTATTATAATCAAAATGGCGATCATTCTGCCATATTAGGAGGTATTGGTAATGAACATGTGGTTGATTTGGCAAATGGATTAGAACTTAATTTTGTAGGTTGGGATGCTAGAAAAAACAAACACACTATTACAGCCGGTTTAGGGTTTGATCATCATACCTCTGCTTCTGCTGCTTATGTTTCAAAAACCGGCGCTTCAAAAACAGGTGGTACCCGTGTTTATCCATCTTTTAATTGGTTGGTAGAAAATGAAAAAAAAGGTACCTCATTTGGCTTAGGTGCTTACTATTCTGCTGAGTATAATTATCATTCACTTGGGTTAGATGCTAGTTACTCTAAAAAAACCAATAATAATGGCCAGTTTGATGGAAAAATTTCTGCCTATTTAGATCAGGTTAAATTAATTTATCCATCTGAACTAATTCCGGTTAGTAGTGCTCCTTCAACGGGCTCCGGGCCAACATATATTACCACTGCTAGTGGAAATTCGGTATTAAGCGGGGGTGGCTATTCAGATGATAAGCCAAAAATACCTTCAGCTCCTCGTAACACATATGATGCTTCACTTGCTTTTTCTCAAATCATTAATAAGCGTTTACAAACCAGTTTCATGATTGATTTGGTTTCACAAAGTGGCTATTTAGGATTACCCTTTCATAGGGTGTATTTTACCGATGGGTCTGTTCATGTAGAAAACTTGCCCGCTACTCGGTATAAAATACCTATTGGTATGCGGTTAAATTATTTTGTGGGTGATAATGTTATTATTAGGGCTTATTATCGGTATTATTTTGACCAATGGGGTATTCAATCAAATACGATTGATTTGGAAGTGCCGGTAAAAATTACACCATTTTTTTCCTTATCGCCCTTTTACCGCTATTATGTACAAACGGCTGCCCGTTATTTTGCACCCTATGGCATGCATACCGCATCCGATCAATACTATACTAGTAATTATGCTTTATCTGCTTTAACAAGTCATTTTTTTGGTATGGGTTTACGCCTTGCTCCTCCAGATGGAATTTTAAAATCTCATTTATCAAATATTGAAGTTAGATACGGACATTATACTCAAACCACCGATTTATTAGCCAATGTAATTTCTTTTGCCTTTCAATTTAAATAAGTGTATAAATGCTTGTTATTTTATGTTTTTGTTGCCCTTTGCTATATTATTAAATAGTATTTTCGGGCAAATTACAAATACATGTCGGTTGAGGTTAAACATTTAGTTAAGCAATATGGCGAACAATTGGCTGTAAATGATATAAGTTTTACTTTAAATAAAGGTGAAATAACCGGATTTCTTGGCCCCAATGGTGCCGGCAAAAGCACCACTATGAAAGTAATAACAGGTTATTTACAGCCCGATGGTGGAACTGTTTTGGTGAATGGGATGGATGTGCAACGGAATGCAGTTGAAGTAAAAAAATTAATAGGCTATCTTCCTGAGTCTAATGCGCTGTATTATGATATGTATGTAAGCGAATACCTCTATTTTGTAGCTGGAATAAAAAAAATAAAACAGAAATGGCAATCTATTAATAATGCCATTTTACTAACCGGGCTTATAATAGAAAAAAATAAAAAAATAGGTCAGCTTTCTAAAGGTTATAAACAACGTGTTGGGCTTGCTGCTGCACTTATTAATCAACCTGATGTACTTATTTTAGATGAACCTACCAGTGGACTAGATCCCAATCAAATTATTGAAATAAGAAATGTTATTAAACAGCAAGGTGCTGATAAAACTGTTTTATTTTCTTCACACACTTTACAAGAGGTAAATGCAGTTTGCGATCGTGCTATTATTATAAATGAAGGAAAAATTGTGGCGAATGATACCTTACAAAATCTACAACAGCAAAAAAATGATATAGCTACCGTTATTGTAAGCTTTCGTGAACAACATTTAAATACAACTCAATTGCAGTTTGAATTTGTTGAAAAAGTTGAATGTATGGCTCCTGGACACTTTAAATTATATACCCGCGAAGAACAATTAGTAAGGAAGCATTTATTGGCACTTGCATTACAAGAA
Source organism: Bacteroidota bacterium (assembly GCA_028877005.1). Classification (GTDB taxonomy): domain Bacteria; phylum Bacteroidota; class Bacteroidia; order Chitinophagales; family Chitinophagaceae; genus Hydrotalea. Next base: position 6,066 of record JAGWPI010000149.1, read on the forward strand.
AATTTAAATATTATTTCATTGCAATCCGAACAACAAACACTCGAAGAGGTGTTTCGTCGACTAACACTTGGTAGTTAAATATCTCTAAAAAAATTACTTAGATAAATTATTTTTGCATCCAATCCAAAAAAACAAGCAACCATGAGTTACATTGTAGAAGTACATGCACGTCAAATTTTAGACAGTCGTGGCAATCCCACAATTGAAGTAGATGTTTTAACCGATGAAGGTACAATGGGCCGCGCTGCGGTGCCTAGCGGGGCTAGTACAGGCATACACGAAGCCGTAGAACTGAGAGATAATGACAAAAAAATTTATCAAGGTAAAGGGGTTTTACAAGCAGTAAAAAATGTAAATGAAACTATTGCTGATACAGTAGTTGGTTATGATGTAGCTCAACAAGTAGCTATTGATGAAGCCATGATTGCTTTAGATGATACCCCAAATAAGGCCAAATTGGGTGCTAATGCTATTTTAGCTGTAAGCATGGCAGTAGCTAAAGCAGCAGCTAGTGAAGCCGGTTTACCTTTATACAGATACATAGGCGGTACCAATGCAAAAACTTTGCCCATACCTATGATGAATATTTTAAACGGTGGGGCACATGCCGATAATAAAATAGATTTTCAGGAATTTATGGTGATGCCCATTGGTGCACCTACCTTTAGTGAAGGTTTACGTTGGGGCGTAGAGGTATTTCATGCTTTAAAATCAGTATTAAAGAAAAAAGGCTACAGCACTAATGTAGGTGATGAAGGTGGTTTTGCACCCAATATTCAAAGTAATGAAGAAGCTATTGATACTGTAATGGCAGCTATTACAGCAGCAGGTTTTAAAGCCGGAAGCCAAATTGCCATTGCAATGGATCCGGCTGTTAGTGAAATGTTTAATGCTGAAAAAAAAGTATATCACTTTCACAAATCAGATGGTAAAGAACTTTCTATAGAAAAAATGGTTGATTACTGGGCTAATTGGGTAAAAAATTATCCTATTGTTTCTATTGAAGATGGAATGGCAGAAGACGATTGGGATGGATGGAAATTATTGTCTCAAAGTTTAGGCAATAAAATTCAATTAGTAGGCGATGATTTGTTTGTTACCAATGTTAATCGTTTGCAGAAAGGTATAGATGAGCATATTGCTAATGCATTACTTGTAAAGGTAAACCAAATTGGCTCTATTACTGAAACTATTAATGCAGTTACCTTAGCACAACACAATGGTTATAACACAATTATGAGTCATAGAAGTGGTGAAACAGAAGATGTAACTATTGCAGATTTAGCTGTAGCTTTAGGTTGCGGGCAAATTAAAACAGGTTCAGCATCTCGTACCGATAGAATTGCCAAATACAACCAACTTCTAAGAATTGAAGAAGAATTAGGCTCAACAGCAATCTTCCCCTCCGGCAAAATTAAATTTGCTAAATAATCCTTTAGGCATTATTGCGAGAGAGAAACATAGTGATATGTTTCTCTTTTTTTTGCGTAGTATTCAATAAATAGCTATAAATTTCGTTTATTTAATTAAATGAAATTTGGACGCAGTATACACTTCTCTTTTATGAAATTAATAACGAGTAGCATTAATTGTATATTGATTTTTAAACACTTTTCTTCTCTTTTTTAATTTTGATGAAACACTTTAAATGCTCACATTGTAATGAAAAGAATTCCAACTATACTGTACAATAAATATGTGTTAACCACCGCATTTTTTGCTATTTGGATGCTGTTTATTGATCAGCGCGATGTTTTTTATGTTTGGCAACAAAAACACCAACTACAAACCTTACAGCTAAAAAAACAGTATTATGAAGCACAAATTAAACAAGTGCAATCCGATTTAGATAATTTACAACACAACCCGGCAGCCATAGAAAAATTTGCTCGTGAAAAATACTTGATGAAAAAACCCAATGAAGATGTATTTATTATGGAAGATGATGTTTTCCACAATTAATGCACGGTTACAATAATTCATTTAAATGCCCGTTTACAAACTGCCGTTTTTACATACTCGGTAATGAAATGATAAGCTAACAATAACAGTACAACAAAATATCCAGAAGTAATGAAAATATTTACAGAAGAAACGCTTATTTTATATCTATATCAGGAAACAGATACACAACTAACTCATGAAATTGATACTGTTTTAGAACAAGATATACATTTACAAGAAAGAATAAAAGTATTGCAACGTAGCATTAAACAACTAGAGCGTTTAAAAATGCAAGCTAAACACCCACGCGAAGAGGCAGTTAATAGTATTTTAGCCTATGCAAAAAAAATAGCCAAAAAATAATGTATTTTTATTGGAATTATTTTTCAAAAAAACATTTTATGAAATCTTTATTATTGCTATGTGTACTTTGTACCATCAGTTATTTTTCTATAGCACAATCGCATGGAACGGTGAATGAGCATGAAGTAATTAAAAGCAATATCTTACATAAGGATGTGGCTTATTCTGTTTATCTGCCTTTTGATTATAACACTTCCAATCGTTTTTATCCTGTTGTTTACTTATTGCATGGTTATACAGATGACCAAACCGGATGGATTCAATTTGGTGAAATAAACAGTTATGCCGATAAAGCAATTGCAGAGGGTACTATTCCGCCCATGATAATTATTATGCCTAATGCAGATTCTAGCTGGTATATTAATTCATTTGATGGTAAAGAAAATTATGAAGATTTTTTTATTAAAGAATTAATGCCCGCAGTTGAAAACAAATATAGAATTAAAGCACAAAAAAGATTTAGGGGTATTGCCGGTCTTTCTATGGGTGGCTATGGTTCCTTGATTTACGCCATGAAATATCCTAATTTATTTGCTGCTGCCGCACCGCTTAGTGCTGCTGTTTTAACAGATGATGAATTGGTAAACTTACCGCAAAACAGTTGGGATAATACTTTTGCCAGATTATATGGTAATAATCTTTCCGGAAAACAACGTTTAAACAATGCTTGGTATCAAAACTCTATTTTAAAAATTGTAGAAAATACCCCGGCAGACACATTAAAAAAAGTACGCTATTGGATAGACTGTGGTGATGATGATTTTTTAACAAAAGGTAACTGCATGTTACATATTGCACTTATCGATAAAAAAATACCTCATGAATACCGTGTGCGAGATGGAGCACATAATTGGACCTATTGGCGAAGTGGCATTACCGATGCACTTCAGTTTATTGGGAATAGTTTTCATCAATAACTACCTATTGCTTCATTTTAGTGTATGACAAAGAAAGAGCGGTACAAAATTGTGTTGGATTATTTTGAAAAAAATTTCCCCAATGCACAAACAGAATTAATATATAAAAATTCTTTTCAATTATTGGTTGCGGTTATTTTATCTGCTCAATGTACCGATGTACGAGTTAACCAAACTACTCCAGCTATTTTTAAAAAGTATCCTAGCGCACATGCCTTGGCTAAGGCATCGTTTGATGATTTATTTCCCCTCATTAAAAGTATTTCTTATCCAAATAATAAAACCAAACATTTAATTGCTATGGCTAATATGTTGCTGGATAAGTTTGGGGGTGAGGTGCCAATGCGTGTAGATGATTTGGTACAACTTCCGGGTGTGGGCCGTAAAACAGCTAATGTAATTACCAGTGTTGTTGATCAACAACCAAATATGGCTGTTGATACCCATGTTTTTAGAGTAAGTGCTCGTTTAGGTTTAACCACTAAAGCAACCACGCCATTAGCTGCCGAAAAACAATTAATTCAATACATACCGGAAACTTTGGTACACAAAGCACACCACTGGCTTATTTTGCATGGACGCTATACTTGTTTGGCTCGTAATCCAAAATGTGATACTTGCGGTTTAACAGATATTTGCATCTTTTATAAGCAACAATTAAAAAGTAAATCGTCAAAAAAAGCAGTTTAACTTATTGGTTAGCCATTTTTGCCGAGTTTTCTGCCAACTGCAATGCCTCTATAAATTCATCTATTTCTCCATTCATTACTGCATCTAAATTGTATGAGGTTAATCCAATTCTGTGGTCAGTAACTCTACCTTGTGGCCAATTATAAGTTCTAATTTTTGCACTTCTATCTCCGGTGCTTACCAATGTTTTTCTTTGTCTGGCTATTTCTTCCTCTTGTTTACGCACTTGCTCTTCGTACAATTTTGTTCGCAGCATTTGCATAGCTTTTTCTCGGTTGCCTAATTGGGTTCGTTCCGTTTGGCAAACAACAACCGTTCCGGTAGGAATATGCGTTAAAAATACTTTTGTTTCTACCTTGTTTACATTTTGTCCGCCGGCACCTCCACTTCTAGCAGTTTCCATTTTTACATCACTTTCCTTTAACTCAAAATCTACTTCATCAGCTTCAGGTATTACAGCAACGGTAGCT
>JAGWPI010000150.1 GCA_028877005.1 Bacteroidota bacterium
TTAAAATGCATGATAGATTTGGGGCAATAACATTCAAATTGTTCCAACTAAATATTAATAATTGGTTATGAAAAATACAAAAATAGTGGCGCCAAATGTTTTCGGAAAAATTAGAATATTATTATTGGTGCTAAGTTTTTTAAATCTACAACAACTTTTGGCACAAGTAAAATCATTAGAAGACTATCGCAAAATGGCTCCTTTTTATATGCCTGAAATAAAATTACCTACTATTCCGGCTCATACTTTTATAATTACTGAATTTGGCGCACTAGGAAACGGGCAGGCTTTAAACACTTTTGCCATACAACAAACCATTGACGCATGCAGCAAGGCGGGGGGAGGAACAGTGCTTATACCACCCGGTTTATGGTTAACAGGACCTATTAATTTGCGTGATAATATTAATTTGCATATATCTACAGGTGCTATTGTTTTATTTACGCCCGATAGGAATAGTTATCCTATTATACCTGCCTCAAAAAATAGTACTAAAAACTTTATTGTACATCCGCCTATATATGGTTATCAACTCAATAATATTTCCATAACCGGTAATGGAGTTTTAGATGGGTCTGGAGAAGTCTGGCGTCCGGTAAAAAAATCGAAGGTATCTGAAATAGAATGGAAACATTTTCTATCAACCGGTGGGGTATTAAGCAAAGATGGGCAAATTTGGTGGCCTACAGAGGCAGCTATGGATGGAGAGAAATATTTAAAGACACTCAAAAATAAATCTCCCTTAACACCGGATGATTTTTTGCCTGCTCGCGATTTTTTGAGACCTAAAATGGTGGTGTTAGTAGATTGCAATAATGTGTTGATAGATGGACCCACATTTAAAAATTCGCCCAATTTTGTAATGAACCCCCAACGCTGTAACAATTTAGTAATAAGAAATGTACACATAAATAATGAATATTGGGCGCAAAATGGAGATGGGATTGATATTAGCTCTTGTAAAAATGTAATAATTTACAAATGTACCGTTAACGCTGGTGATGATGGTATTTGTATGAAGTCGAGCGGTGAAAAAACGCTGAATACACCGGAATTGGCAAATGTAATTATTGCTGATTGTATTGTATATCATGCCCATGGTGGATTTGTAATTGGCAGCAATACAGATGGTGGTATGCAAAATATTTTTGTAGATAATTGTAGCTTTATTGGAACCGATATGGGTGTACGTGTAAAAAGTAATGCCGGTAGGGGTGGGATTGTAAAATCAGTATACATACAAAATATATACATGACCAACATTTTGAATGAAGCAATAGGCTTTGATACTTATTATGAGGATATGCCGGCAGGCAAAGAAAAATCTACATTACATGAGCAACCCAAGAATAAAGTGCCCAATTTTTCTGACTTTTATTTTAACCATATTTATTGTAACGGTGCCACAAAGGCCATAAGCATAAAGGGAATGCCAGATGCATTCATTCATGCTTTGCATTTTGAGAACATGGTCATTGCTGCCAAATCGGGATTTAGTTGCGAAAATGCTGCAGATTTGTTGATGAAAAATGTACATATTATTACAAGTAAAAAGCCCATTTTTGAAACCAATGGATGCAAAAATATTCAAATAGTAGACTAATATAATTTTATTCTATGGGTATTAGTTGTACAATTTGTTCCAAATATAATTGATCTGTTTCATCAAATTGGGCAGGCAAAATTGCATCAGCATCTAATACACCCACTATATTGCCTTTGTGTATAATTGGTACTACTATTTCAGATTGTGATAAACTGCTACAAGCAATATGTCCGGGGAAAGCATTTACATCAGGCACAATTAAAGTTTGAGCTTGTTGCCATGCAGAGCCACAAACGCCCTTACCTTTTTGAATGCGGGTACAAGCAATTGGACCTTGAAAAGGGCCTAACACCAATTCATTGTTTTTAACCCAATAAAAACCAACCCAAAGCCAGTTAAATTGTGTTTTAAGCATAGCACTGATATTTGCTAAGTTGGCAATTAAATCTGATTCACCTGCTATTACAGCTGCAATTTGTGGTACTAGTGAATTGTATTGTTCAATTTTATTACCGGATGCTTTAATAAAATCTTCTGCCATATTAAGGGTTTAGTTCTTTTTGAATAATTGGTGGTTCTTCGGTGAGGCACTTATAAATAGTTCCGTCTGCAAATGTATGAATGGGTATACATTTTTTAATTTTACTCATCTCATCCTGTTCAATTAAATCCGGATTATCTCCGCTATTTAACCATACAACATAAAGTGCATTTGTTTGCAAGAATAAATCTAATTCTCTTTTATGGGTTAATTCAGGTAGTGTTTTCATTTTTTTGCCGGTAAAATAATAAATGGCAGCATTATCATTACTGTATATGGGCAACGATGCAGTATCAGCAAAAGAGGTAGATTTTATAAAATGCAAAATGGGAGATTCTTTCCAATAATCTTCTGAATAACCGCCTATACCTGCTTCGTGGTTGTTTTGCAAAGTAGTTGCATCTGTCTGTAAATTGCCTATCAATGCCATTAAAGCTATTATAGATACAAGAATGCTATTAAGGCGGACAAACTTTTTTTGAATAAGTGCAGATTGCTTTAGTGCAGCCCCTATTGATATAAAAAAGGGAATAGTAACAGGTGCCAATAATCTATTGTTTATATCATCATAATTTGAAAAAGTAGAGGAAATTAAAATAAACAAAATGTATATCAATAAAAAACTTTCAGCAAAAGTTATAATGCCAATATTGTTTTTTTGATATATCATAGCAGTAATTAAATAAATACCTATTATAAATATTACCATTATTCCCAGTGTAACAGAAAAAAATAAGCCAGAATTGGCAAAACCCAACCATGAGCCTAAAACCTTGCCATACAATGATAAATTATCTAAAAAACTAGTATCGGCGGGTAAGCGTTTGCCTGTTAAATAACCTGACTGAAGAAAATTTGAAAATAAATTAATAAACAAAAAACTACTGCTAATACTACCAAATAAGATAGAGCTTATCCATCGCTTTTTTAAAGAGCCATTACCTGCAAAAAGCAATATAAAGCAACCTGTAGCAATTAAAGTAATTCCGGCATAACGTGTAATAGCAGCAATACCCGCAATAACAGCAGTAAAAAGTAAATATTTGAAACTTTTACTTTGTAAATATTGCTGCTGTATTAATAAAAATAACAATACCAAAAATATAAATAGCGTTTCAGACCATAACATGGTATACACTTCTAACAATGCCGGATTGGTAATGATTAATAGTAGTAGAGCTATTTTATAAAGTTGATGAGGAAGCTTAGTTTTTTCTAATATATACCCTGCCATAAAAATATTAGCAGCAAAAAGTGTAGCAGTTACATAAGGTGCAATGGAAACAATATCTTGCCTGCTAATTAGCATAATTAGGTGCAAGAAATAAGGAAAAGCTACCGGAAACATTGTTAAGGGTTTCCCATCAAATTGTAAAAATCCATTACCCGTTGTTAAATTTCTAGCAACACTGGTATACATGATAGAATCGGGCGAAATGCCAATGCCTCCATGTTTGGTTAGTTCTATCACAAAATAAAATCCTAAAGCAGCTGCAAGGAAGGTATCTATGTGCTTCAGTAAAATTGGTACAATTTTCTTCAATGGTTTGTTTTATAATAAATGATGAACTTTTTTACAATTGTACACAAAAATAAACAGTTACAGTATAACCATCAGTACAAAAAAGTTAGGTATAAAATCTTCATTTATCAGGGTTATTTATTGTAAAATAATGTAACCATTATTTCATCTGCTGATATAACCTGTATTGGTTAGTATATTTGCAGTATGCATTATGTTTCTGTTGAAGAACTTACAAAAAGTTTTGGGATTAATCCCTTGTTTAAAAATATTTCATTCCACATCAATGAAGGGGATAAAATAGCATTAATTGCCCGAAATGGCGTGGGTAAATCTACCTTACTGCACATTTTAAATGGTGATGAAACGGCCGATTCCGGCAATATCTTTATACATAAAGATGTTACCGTTGCATTATTTGAACAAGAACCTAAATTTAAAGAAGATTTAACCGTATTGGAAAATATATTTGCCACCAACCATCCGGTGATGAATGTAATAAGGGCATATGAGGCAGCTGCCGATAAAGAAGATGGCGAAGCAATGGCCGATTTGTTTGAAAAAATGGATGCTTACCAAGCATGGGATTTTGAAGTGAAGGTGAAACAAATTCTTACCAAATTAAATATCCATCACTTAGAACAAGCTATAAGTGATTTAAGCGGTGGACAAAGAAAAAGAGTGGCACTGGCCAGAACCTTGATTGATATTGGTTTCAACCATCAACATACCTTATTAATGATGGATGAACCTACCAACCATTTAGATGTTGAAATGATTGAATGGCTTGAAAATTATTTAAGTCAGCAAAATGTTACCTTACTACTGGTTACCCATGATCGTTATTTTTTGGATGCCGTTACCCATGAAATATGGGAATTAGAAAGAGAAAACATGTATGTGTACAAGGGTAACTATGAAAATTATTTGGAAA
>JAGWPI010000151.1 GCA_028877005.1 Bacteroidota bacterium
ATGCTTTCATGACCCAGCATGTCTTGAATAGCCCTTAAATCTGCCCCCCCCTCAATTAAATGTGTAGCAAATGAGTGGCGGAAAGTATGGGGAGATATGTTTTTTTGTATGCCTGCTTTTTCAACTAATTCTTTAATAATATAAAATATCATTACCCTGCTCAGACCTTTACCTCTTCTATTTAAAAATAAAATATCCTCATATCCTTTTTGAATAGGTATATGCTTGCGAATAGTTGAAAGGTATAGTTGAATATATTTTAAGGCAGGTGCTCCAATAGGAACCAAACGTTCTTTATTTCCTTTGCCAATAATGCGAATAAATTCTACATCAAAATAAACATGGCTAATGTTTAAATTAATTACTTCACTCACTCTTAATCCACAACTATACATGGTTTCTATTATAGCTTTGTTTCGTGTTCCTTCAGCAGTACTTACATCAATTTGGGCAATAATATTTTCAATTTCTTCAAAACTTAGTACATCTGGTAAACTTCTTTTTGTTTTAGGTGCTTCTAACAATGAAGATGGGTCTGATTGCACAATTTGTTCAGTTAAACAGTATTTATAAAATTGTTTAATACCCGAAATAATTCTTGCCTGTGAGGTGGCTAGCATACCTAAATTCCCAATCCATTCTAAAAAATGTTGCAAATCTTTTAATTGTATTTCAGCAGGACTTTTCAGCAATGTTTGAAGCTGAAGATATTGTGTTAATTTATCAACATCATGCAAATAGGCTTCAACAGAATGTTCGCTTAATGAACGTTCTAATTGCAAATATGTTTTAAATCCTTTTTTATAAGATTCCCACATAGTATTGCCTAATTTGATAATAATTTTTTGTTAGTATTATAAAAGTACAGTAATCTCTTTATCTGCACATAAATTTGCTTTGCAGTTAATAAATGCAATTTATGCCTTTAGGTGTTTCTTTAAAAAGTGTTATTATATTAATACCTACTTGAATATTTTTTTTCAAAAATTGCCCAAACCACAATATTTTTACTATAATTCTTCTCTTAAAATATTTATACCAATTTATGCAACCTGTTAATCTGCGTTCATTTAAACAAAAAGTGCGTTATCATCAATCAGCTTTTAAGAAATATCTAAAAAAAATTGAAAAAAAAACTCCTGACTCATTAAATAAATTAGTGGTTACAATAGATAAAAAAGTATGGCAGGAAATTGATTGTCTTACTTGCGCCAATTGTTGTAAAACAATGACGCCCACCTTTACCAATGCTGATATGAAGCGTATAGCTGCTTATCTAAATATTTCTGTTGCAGCAATGAAAGACCGTTGGTTACATTTTGAAAAAAAAGATAAAGATTGGGTAAATAACAAACAACCTTGTCAGTTTTTAAATTTAAAAGATAATAAGTGTAGTATCTATCCCGTTAGGCCACAAAGTTGCGCAGGATTTCCTCATTTAACTAAAAAACCGGTTGTTCAATACCTGCATGTTCATCAGCAAAACATTGCGTATTGCCCGGCAACTTATAAATTGGTAGAGCAAATGATGGAACATTTACCGGGTTAAATACTAATGGCCACGTATTGAACTGTTTTTAAATTTAAAGAAAGTGCCTTCTTTTTTAAAATTTAAGAAAATGAGGGTATTCTTTTAAATTTAAAAATACATCCTCAATTTTAAAAAAACACATCCTCAATCCAAAAAATATCAATCACCTGCTTTTGCTTTAAAGTGATGGAAATAACATCGAATTGAATTTCTTGGTATTCAGGATAAATTTCTAAGAATGCCGATGCAGCTTTTTTTAGAGCTGTCATTTTTGGTAGTTGAACGGCATCCTCCGGAAAACCAAATGGCGATTGTTGTCTGGTTTTCACTTCAACAAAATGTAGCATATTGTTTTTAAGAGCAATAATATCTACTTCCCAGTACTTAAACCGCCAGTTTGTAAAAAGCAAATTAAACCCATTGTCTAGGATATACTTTACTGCTACTTCCTCGCCAAAATTTCCAGTATTTTTTTGTTGCGTCATGTAAATAAAATTATTTTTATAAACAAATGGAAAGCATAGATTAGCAATTAGAATGACTATATTTTACAATGAAGTTTAATAGCAACATTTTTAAGATTAAAACAGACAAATGCAAGATAATATTTATAAATTAAAAGGTAAAATTCAGCATTATGCTTGGGGTGGTTATTTATATATTCCGAATTTATTGGGTATACCTAACCCAGACAATAAACCTTTTGCCGAATATTGGTTGGGGGCGCATCCCAGTGCCTCTTCAGATATTGTTTTAGAAGATGGCAGTTCAATTAGTTTACTGGAATTTATCAATAACAATCCGCAGCGGATATTAGGTTCGCATATATTAAAAAATTTTGGCGAATTACCTTTTTTATTAAAAATTTTAGATGTAAGAGAAATGCTCTCCATCCAAGTTCATCCTACACGCGAACAGGCACTTATTGGATATGAAGCTGAGGAGAACGCCGGCATACCTATTCAGGCTCCCCATCGTAATTATAAAGATAGAAACCATAAGCCCGAGGTTATGGTAGCATTAAGTGAAACCTTTTGGCTGTTGCATGGGTTTAAAAGTATAGCCGCATTAGAGGCTTTGTTGGCGAATACATTTGAGTTAAGTGTACTATTACCCTTATTTAAAAAGCAAGGCTATAAGGCACTATATCAGTTGGTAATGGAAATGGAACAAACCGATATTAATAATATGCTACATACGCTTGTTCGCAAAGAGTTGCATAAAAAAACAAACGGTTTATTAACAAGAAATGATCCCGGATGGTGGGTAGCTAAATTGTTTGAAGGAAAAGAGGCAATAGGTGATATTGACCGTGGTATATTTTCAATTTACTTTTTTAATATTATTTCATTGAAGAAAGGAGAGGGGATTTTTCAAAAAGCGGGTATTCCTCATGCATATTTAGAAGGTCAAAATATAGAGTTAATGGCCAATAGTGATAATGTGTTGAGAGCCGGGTTAACACCCAAACATATTGATGTACCTGAATTAGTAAAGCACACCATTTTTCAACCCGTTACACCTGAAATTTTAACCGGAAAACAGATAGAATTACATTTTCCTGAATTTAATTATCCATGTTCTGTTCCTGATTTTGGTATCCATAAAATTACATGGCAAGGAGCAAAGCAATACAATGCATTGGCTGTTTCACCAGAAATACTAATTGCTGTTGAAGGTAGTTGCATTATTACTGACCCAAATGGAAAAAATAAAGTAATAAAGCAGGGCGAAGCTATTTTGGTATTACCTAACACAGATTATACTATATCCGGTAGTGGGTCTATAGAGCTTTTTAAGGCATATGTGCCAGTTGAGTGAAGGGTGATTTTTGAGATTAACCCGAAAAAAATAGTCAGATTGCTTATTTTTGTTCAATTAGTAGAGAATACAAATGAAAATTTTTATACTTATTGGTATAGCTCTTCTAATTATTTTGCTAACAAACCTTTAAATCAATCATATGCAGTTTTCAAAAAATAAATTATTTTATGCCGGTATCATTTTAATTATAAGTGTTACCTGTAAATTGCTTTTTGCTGCAAATATTGCATGGAGTGGATTTTCGCCCATAATGGCTATTGCATTAGTAGCTGGGATGATGGTGCACCAAAAGCGCGATACATTTATTTTTCCCTTAATAGCTTTAATTGGTAGTGATATAATTATACAGTTATTGTATATAACCGGCCAATTCCCTTTTCCGGGCATTTATGGCTACCAACTATTAAATTATTTGTTTTTAAGCATTTTGGTATTGGTAGGGTGGATGCTTAAAGGCAAAAATTATACAACTATAATAGTAGGGGCACTAATTGGGCCCACTATATATTTCTTATTATCTAACTTTACAGTATGGGCAACGCATGGAGGCTATAATAGACCTATAAATTTAAACGGACTGCTGTTATGTATGATAGATGGGTTACCATTTTATAAAAATTCGTTGTTGTCTACCCTTTTATTTATCCCTTCTTTTTTATTGGTATATCATGGTGTAGTGCAAAAAAAATTGGCTATTAAATTACCATAAATGTGCACTCTTGCACAACTGACTTAGTTTATATTATTAATGATAAAATAAAAAACCAGCCCAATGTGTGTGGCTGGTTTTATTTTAACTAAAATTAATTAGATAAACTTTTGTAACTTTTGTATTACTTCATCAATTTCTTCCTTTGTATTGTGTTTGCTGAATGAAAAACGAACGGCTACTTTATTTGGGTTATTATTAAATGCTCTTATAACATGGCTGCCTTGATCTGCGCCACTTGTGCAAGCACTTCCTCCACTAGCACAAATATTATTAATGTCTAAGTTAAATAATAGCATTTCACTTTTTTCTGTTTTAGGGAAACTAACATTTAAAACTGTATATAAACTTTCTTCAGAAGTATCGCCATTAAAACTTACTCCTTTTATATTTTGTAGAAGTTGTTCCATCATATATAACTTCAAAGAACGAATATATTGGCTTTGAGAATCGAAATTTTTGGTAGCAATTTCTAATGCTTTTGCAAACCCCACAATTCCATAAACATTTTCTGTGCCAGCCCGCATATTTCTTTCTTGCGCACCCCCTTGGATAAAGGGACTTATTTTAATATTTTCATTAATGTAAAGAAGGCCAATTCCTTTAGGGCCATGAAATTTATGGGCAGAACCTGTAATAAAATGAACCGGTAGTTCTCTTAAATTAATAGGAAAATGACCAACCGTTTGCACAGTATCACAATGGAAAATAGCATTGTATTTTTTGCAAATATTACCAACTGCATCAATATTTGTAATGTTGCCTATTTCATTATTGGCGTGCATTAATGTTACAAAACATTTATCTGTTGCGTTGTCTAAAATTTGTTCTAAGCTATTTAAATCAATGTGTCCATTTTCCAGAACAGCAACATAACTTAATTTAATTTTGTGCTTTTGATGTAAATGCTCTACGCTGTGTAATGTGGCGTGATGCTCAATAGGCGAAGTAATAATATGCTTACAACCCAAATCGAATACTGCTGAATGTATGGCTGTATTGCTACTTTCTGTGCCACCACTTGTAAAGAAAATTTCGGCAGGATGGGCATTTAATATTTTGGCAACAGATTTCCTGGCATTTTCAATTGCCATACGAGTTTCTCGCCCATAACTGTAAATTGATGATGGATTTCCGTAATATTCAGTTAAATAGGGCATCATAGCTGCTAAAACCTCTGGGTCAAGTGGTGTAGTTGCAGCATTATCGAGATAAATTCTTTTCTGCATTATTTGAAATTATTCAAGATTATGCAGTAAAGATAAATACTGATTTGTATACCAAAAAATCCCCTTTTCAATAATCATAAAAGGGGATTTTCCATAGATAAGTAAAATAGTTACATAACTTCTCTAATATCTTGCATCATTTTTTTGGCAATATTATCGGCAGTAGTTTCAAAATTACTTTCAGCATAGATTCTGATAATGGGTTCTGTATTGCTAGTTCTTAAATGTACCCAATCATTTTCAAACTCAATTTTTAATCCATCTTCAGTATTTATGGGGTATTTTTTATATTTTTTTATAATTTGATCAAATATGTTTTGAATATTATATCCTTTTTCGAGTTCAATTTTGTTTTTACTGATAAAATAATCCGGATACATATTGCGTAACTGTTTTACGCTTTTCTTTTCTTTGGCCAAATGTGTTAAAAATAGTGCAATTCCAATTAATGCATCTCTTCCATAATGTAAATCAGGTACAATTACACCACCATTTCCTTCTCCTCCAATTACTGCATTTACTGCTTTCATTTTATTTACTACATTTACTTCGCCCACGGAAGAGGGGTAATACATCCCTCCATGTTTTAAAGTTACATCTTTCAAAGCTTTGGTGCTAGACATATTGCTAACGGTGTTGCCCTTTCTGTTTTTTAAAACATAATCTGCAACAGCTACCAATGTATATTCTTCTCCAAATAAAGTTCCATCTTCACAAACAAATGAAAGCCTGTCTACATCCGGGTCAACGGCTATACCAATATCAGCTTTGTATTTATTTACGGCATTGCACAACTCCTGCAAATGTTGTGGTAATGGTTCCGGATTGTGCGCAAACTTGCCATTTATTGTTTCATTCAATACAATGATATCAGCTTCTTTAACACCCAAAGCTTGCAATAAAGCAGGCACTGCTATTGCTCCCGTACTATTTATGGCATCTACTACCACTTTTAGTTTCCGTTTCTTAATGGCAGCTATATCTACTAATGGGTAATCTACAATGGCTTGGATATGCTTTGTAATAAAATCGGATTCAATGGTTTTGGTACCTAATTTATCAACCGTTGCAAATACAAATTCATTTTTTTCTGCAATAGATAAAACTGTTTTTCCATCTTCAGCAGATATAAATTCACCAAATTGATTAAACAATTTAAGTGCATTCCATTCTTTTGGGTTATGGCTTGCACTTATTATCATGCCACCTGCTGCCTTTTCAAATAAGATAGCCATTTCTACAGTAGGTGTTGTACTTAAGCCGGCATCTATTACATCAATTCCTAATGACATTAGCGTAGACATGGCTAAATCTTGTACCATTGCGCCACTGATTCTTCCATCTCTGCCAATAACAACTTTTTTGCTACTGTTTTTTTGCTGTAAGAGCCATGTTCCAAATGCGGCTGTAAATTTTACAACATCTATTGGACTGAGATTTTCATCAGGCTTACCACCTATGGTTCCTCGAATTCCTGAAATACTTTTAATTAATGCCATATTCTATTGGGTTATTTTCTTAGCAGGAGATTTACAAATTTACAGTATTCATGTTTACCTTTTTATAAGTCTTTAATTTTTCAGTGGCTTTTTTGCAATACTTTGTTTTATTCATTTGCTAAATTTAAGTAGTATTTTAAGGCTATTAAATACTGTTATACTATCAGCTTAAATTAGTGGTTAGTTTTATTAATCACATGTAAAAATTCATTGTTGCTTATAGATGTATCTTTTCATGTTATTTATAATAGTAATACGAAATACAAGTAATCATTCATTTTTTCACTGTAAAGAAATGAACCTTCAATTAACTATGAAAGTGCTATATACTTGATTTATTTTGCCTAACATATATTAGAATGATTAATGCTTTACAGTGGCAAAAAAATGTTTTTTTTTGATCAAGTTCAACAGCATAAATCATCATAATAAAATGTTTTTAAGATTTAAATTACGGCATAAAACTTGCCATTGTGAACTAAAGAAGAAAAGAAGTTGAAAATGTTTAGGTTATATTTTACTATTTTGGAACCGATTTAAATGTATTTTGCAATTAAATAAATATTGGTAATGGTGGTTTAAGGAAGATGGTATGTTAAAAAAGCATGTTGTATTATTTGTAATAGGGTTATGCATCTTTACTTATATTTTGGGAATGTTTTTAATTCCTTTAATGGATATTGATGCGGCGCAGTATGCATCTATATCAAGAGAAATGTTTGCTCGGCATAGTTTTTTGCAAGTTTATGATTTAGGTCATGATTATTTAGATAAACCACCCATGCTGTTTTGGTTATCGGGTCTTAGTATGTTTATATTTGGCGTTCACGATTGGGCTTATCGATTACCTTCTGTTTTATTTTCTATTTTGGCCATTTATGCCACTTACCGATTGGCCTTATTATACTATAAGAAAGAAATTGCTATGCTAAGTGCCATGGTATTGGCAGCTTCTCAGGCACTTTTTTTGATGAATCATGATGTAAGGGCAGACACTATGTTGATGGGCTGGGTTATATGCAGTATCTGGCAATTAGCTGAATGGTATATCTCACAAAAAAAAATTCATTTTATTCTTGCATTTATTGCCATAGCCGGAGGTATGCTTACTAAAGGTCCTATTGCTTTTTTTGTTCCTGTTTTTGCATTTCTACCACATTTTGTTTTGCGCAGAGAATGGAAGCAATTATTTCGGTGGGAATATATAGTTGGTCTTTTTATTATTGCTTTATTGTTATTACCTATGAATATTGGCTTGTATCGGCAATTCGATATGCACCCGGGAAAAATAGTAGGTGGTAATTATATCAAATCTGGATTGCGTTTTTATTACTGGACGCAAAGCTTTGGAAGATATACCGGTGAAAATACTAACAGAGAAATGAATCAATTTACTTTTTTATTACAGAATATGTTATGGAGTTTTTTACCATGGATAATTTTCTTTCTTATAGCATTGGTATTGGAAATAAAAACATTATTTCAACAAAAATTTACTCTATCTCATGAACAAGAATGGATTACAACCGGAGGGTTTATTTTAACTTATTGCGTTTTAGCCCGAAGCCAAGCCCAATTACCACATTATATTTTTGTTGTATTCCCATTTGCAGCCATTGTTACTGCAAAATTTTTATATGCTTTATTTTTTGAACATAAATGGCGGCATTTACGCCGAATTTTGGTACTGTTGCACTTATTTATTTTTACCCTACTTTGGTTGGCATTAATTGCATTAATGGCATTTCCCTTTTCTGATATTCCTAAAATTGTAGCCACCTTATCTGCTCTTTGTTTGTTATTAATGTACTCAATATTTTATTCAAAAAAATTACATTTTCATCGGGTACTTATTGTAGCTTTTTTTACCAGTATTGGAATAAATATATTTTTAAATACAGCATTTTACCCGGCTTTATTGCAATATCAAATGGGCAATACAGCCGCCTCATTTATTAATACCAAACATATTGATAAATCGAAAGTAATTATAGCAGGTATTCACCCCGGCTATCCGCTTTATTTTTATGGGCAATATATATTTCCAGATACTTCAATTAATGGTTTAAAGGAAGGAGAAATCGCTATTACAAATGCAGATAGTTTGGCTTTAATTGAAAAAAAATTTCCTGATGCAATTGTGTTGCATAAGGGCGAAAATTTTCATGTTACACAATTAAATTTTGCTTTTTTAAATCCCGAAACCCGATCTGCAGAATTACAGCATTATGCTATTGTAGATTTAACTTCTTCCT
Organism: Bacteroidota bacterium; assembly: GCA_028877005.1. Taxonomy (GTDB): domain Bacteria; phylum Bacteroidota; class Bacteroidia; order Chitinophagales; family Chitinophagaceae; genus Hydrotalea. The sequence continues at coordinate 9,048 of JAGWPI010000151.1, forward strand.
CCAAAAAAAATATTAAAAAGTAAAACTAACTGCATTCTGAGGATTATCTAATTTAAAACTTTTATCGAACCCATTATATGTAATATGATAAATATTTACTTGATTGGGTTGATAATCATATAGCAATGTTGAAATAATGTCTATTTTTTGAATTGCTGTAATATGATCAATTTCAAAATAGCACCAAGCACTTTCTTGTTGAATTTCGTAACCAATATATTTTAAATGAACGGGTTGCTTATCAATTGTAATGTTTATCTTCTGTTTAATGTATTCTTGAACCATATTATTTACCTCAACTTTATTGGTAGGATGAGTAAGATCTACATTCTTATTAAAATGTTTTTTAAGCACTTGTTCCAAATCATCTGTAAAAATTCTAATACTTACTTCAACTATCTTTTCTTTAGGATTGTGGTGTAAATCAATAACCGAAACATAAAAAGGATGCATAGAAACAAAGTAGGTAAGTAGCATCCATTTATACAATATAGCAACCATTTATCTTAATTTTTTGGTAGTTACAAATGTCGGGATTAAATTGAACGCCATGAGCAATTTTAATTTGTATTTTACTTTAGGAAGAGAACATATTGCCAATATTACTGCATTAGACCATATATTGTTTTTGGCTGCATTATGCACTCGTTATCAATTCTCTGATTGGAAAAAAATTCTAATTTTGATTACAGCTTTTACCATTGGTCATTCTGTAACCTTAGCCTTAAGTGTATTAAATGTGGTACATTTTTCTACTTTGTGGATAGAGTTTTTAATTCCTATTACTATTTTAATAACAGCAATTAGTAACTTGTTTGTAAAAAAATTTGTTTTCAAATCTAAATTCCCAGTCATTTATTTCTTTGCCTTATTTTTTGGATTAATTCATGGCTTAGGATTTAGTAATTATTTAAAAAGTTTATTAGGAAAAAATCAAAACATTGTTTGGCAATTATTTGCCTTTAACTGTGGCTTAGAGGTTGGGCAATTAATTATTGTTCTTATTATTTTAATCATTGCTTTTTTACTGGTACACCTGTTTAGAATAAGCCGAAGAGACTATCTGCTATTTTTGTCAGCCGCCATAATTGCCTTATCTTTAGAAATGAGTTTACAAAGACTACCTTTTCATATATAACTTTAACTATACTAATATGAGAAAATGTTTATTATTATTTTTTGCATGGTTGTTGATTAATGCTTTGCATGCACAAAACATTCAAAACAATCCCGGGTCCAATCATGGCAATAAGTTTGAACAATTGGGTACCATATTGCCAACTCCCAATGAATATAGAACTGCTAGTGGAGCACCCGGGCCAAAATACTGGCAACAAAGATGCGATTATGATATTCAATGCACATTAGATGAAAAGAAATTACTACTAACCGGAACTGAAAATATTTCTTATTATAATAATTCACCCGATATATTAACCTATTTGTGGATTCAGTTAGATGAAAATGAACACAATAACTTACATAATGCCAATTATCAGGATGCAAATTATTTGAATAAACGAATGACGAATACCCAAATTTCTCGGTTAGAAACATCAAAAGAAGATAATGGATATGGCGATAAAATTCATGCTGTAATTGATCTTTCTAGCGGAAAACCATTGCCTTACACCATTAATAAAACTATGATGCGTATTGATTTACCACAACCATTAAAACCCGGACAACAATTTAAGTTTAAAATAAACTGGAGCTATAAAATTTCAGATAGAATGCAAATGGGTGGCCGTGGGGGATACGAGTATTTTCCGGAAGATGGTAATTACCTTTTTACCATTACACAATGGTACCCCCGCTTGTGTGTGTATAGCGATTTTCAAGGTTGGCAAAACCACCAGTTTACCGGTAGGGGAGAATTTGCATTAACGTTCGGAAACTTTAAAGTGCAAATGACGGTTCCTGCCGATCATATTGTTATGGCTACAGGAACTTGTCAAAATTATAATCAGGTACTTACTTCTAACCAATTATCTCGCTGGACTAAAGCCCAAACGGTAAAAGAACCTATAGAAATTGTTACTTTAGAAGAAGCGAAAAAAGCCGAAACCGGTAAATCTTCTGCTACCAAAACTTGGATATTTAATGCTCAAAACGTAAGAGATTTTGCCTGGACTTCTTCCCGTAAATTTATTTGGGATGCAATGCCTACATACATTGATGGCAAAAAAATAATGTGTATGAGTGCTTATGGCAAAGAGGCATACGGATTGTATCGAAAATTTTCAACTAAAGTAGTAGCACATACCATTAAAACATATTCAAAATTTTCTATCCCATATCCTTATCCGGTTGCACAAAGTATTGAGGCAAGCAATGGTATGGAATATCCCATGATTTGTTTTAATTATGGCCGAACAGAAAAAGATGGCACTTACAGCGAGGCAGTTAAAAATGGTATGTTAGGGGTTATTATTCATGAAGTAGGACATAATTTCTTCCCCATGATTGTAAATAGTGATGAACGCCAGTGGACATGGATGGATGAAGGGTTAAATAGCTTTGTAGAATATTTAACCGAAGAATTGTATGATAACAAATTTCCATCTAGAAAAGGAGCTGCTTGGACTATTACTGATTATATGCGTTTACCAAAAGATCAGTTAGAACCAATTATGACCAATAGTGAGAATATTGTTCAGTTTGGTCCTAATGCATATACCAAACCTGCCACCGGATTAAATATTTTGCGCGAAACAATTATGGGTCGCGAACTGTTTGATTTTGCATTTAGAGAATATGCAAGGCGTTGGGCATTTAAACATCCTACACCTGCCGATTTATTCCGCACAATGGAAGATGCCAGCGGAGAGGATTTGGACTGGTTTTGGAGGGGATGGTTTTATAGCACAGATCCCTGCGATATTGCAATTGATTCTGTAAAACATGCCGTGGTAAATGCTGCGTCAACCGGTATTATGCCACAAACTAATGGTGTTCGTTCCATTCCTTTGGCAAAACCGGCAGTGCCACAATTTGATGATATTTCAAAAATTCGCAATAGAGAAAATAATACTATTACCTTCTTAACAGATGCAGATACCTCTTTACGCGATTTTTATTGGAAATATGATAGAGGTATTATTCCGTACGATTCCACTATTAGAGTAACATTACCCTCAAACGGTGCTACAGAACCATTTACCAGTGATGAATTAAAGCCTTATTTAGCCAAACATTTATATGAAGTAACATTTAGTAATAAAGGTGGCTTGGTAATGCCTATAATTCTACAACTTACTTTTGAAGATGGTACTTCGGCTATTGAAAGAATACCCGCACAAATTTGGCGTAAAAATGAACATGAAGTAACCAAAGTTTTTGTAACCAATCAGCCGGTTAAGTCTATGCAATTAGATCCCTATCGAGAAACAGCTGACATAGATGTAAGTAATAATGAGTGGCCTAAGGTAACTGAACCAACAAAATTTGAGTTGTTTAAAGCAGGATTAATGAATAGAAGAAATCCCGTTACACCACCTAATCCAATGCAGGAAATAAAAATAGCTACTCAAAATTAATTGTTCAATTTGCTATCATTATTTACAAGCGTCTGTCTTATAAGGTTAGCCGCTTAATTTTATAAAAAAACCTCGATAAGATATCGAGGTTTTTTGTTTGTTGCCCTGCACGGACATTTTTCGAACCATTTTATACCTGATTTAACAAGACTCGCCAATCTTTTGACAGTATAAGATTTGGCGGGTCTTTTGTATTTATATGGTTTATAGAGTTTTAGGTAACCAATCAAAAAAGCGGAGCGTTATGAATACTCTTGAAGGTTTATCGGAAGCAATCCAGGAAGCCAATACATTTTTTCTGAACAGGGTGCAGAAACAAGTCAATGTTGCTATGACACTTCGAAACTGGCTTATTGGAAGCTATATCGTGGAATATGAACAAAACGGAGAAGATAGGGCAACCTATGGCCAAATGGTGTTGGAAACGCTCGCCGCCAGGTTAAAGCAACAAGGCTTAAAGGGTATGGGTGAAACCAACCTGAAACTCTTCCGGCAGCTTTACCAATTCTACCCCCAAATTCGTCAGACACTGTCTGACGAATTAAAAGGGTCTGATAGTCAGTCGGTTAGAATAGGTCAGATAGCGTCTGACGAATTGAATACCACTGACGGGAACATAACTATATCGTCGAGCATTAAAATGAATGCGTCCCTGCTGATTAACA
>JAGWPI010000152.1 GCA_028877005.1 Bacteroidota bacterium
ACCAATTCCGCCATCTGGGCTTAGGGCTGCAATATTAAGGTATATGATTTAATACACCAAAATGCTCATACAAAATTTTTAGCTGTTAAATAAAAATTTTAAAGCGTTCATAACAACTTTTAGTTAAGGCTTCTCTATCATCCGGATGGGCAATATCAATTAATTGTTTTGCCCGCTGCCTTAAATTTTTGCCATATAAATAAGCTACACCATATTCTGTAACTACATAATGAATATGGCCACGTGTAGTAACTACACCGGCACTTTCTTTTAAATGGGGTGTAATTCTTGAAATACCTTTTTTTGTTCTACTGGTAAGTGCAATAATAGGTTTACCGCCCTCGCTTAATGCAGCACCTCTCATAAAATCCATTTGTCCACCAATGCCACTGTACTGAAATGGTCCAATACTGTCGGCACAAACTTGTCCGGTAATATCTACTTCTATAGCGCTGTTAATAGCAATTACTTTATTGTTTCTTCTAATTACATGTGGATCATTCACATAATCAATATCTAAAAATGCAAATGCGGGATTATCGTTTACATAATCATATAACCTTTTTGTACCAATGGCAAAACTGGTTACATTTTTATTAGGATGTATTTTTTTTAATTTGTTATTAATAACATCTTCTTCCATTAAATCAATTACACCATCACTGCACATTTCTGTGTGTAAACCTAAATTTTTATGGTTGTGTAGTGATTTTAATACCGCATCGGGAATTGTGCCTATTCCTAATTGTAATGTGCTACCATCATCAATCATTTCTGCAATATATTTGCCAATTTGAATTTCTTCTTTTCCTGATTTACTTCCATAGTCTACCTCGGGTAATTGCTCTTCGTGGTATACTAATTTGGTGATATGGCTAACATGCAGCAATCCATCTCCGTGTGTACGTGGCATATTAGGATTTACTTGTGCAATAATATATTTTGCAGTATTAACTGCAGTTCGTGCAATATCAACTGATAAACCTAATGTGCAATAGCCATGTGCATCAGGTGGTGAAACTTGCACAATAGCTACATCAATCGGTAATACATTTTTTTTAAATAAATCTGGTATGTCGCTTAAAAAGGCAGGAACAAAATCGGCTCTGCCACTATTTACTGCTTCACGCACAGAAGCTGAAACAAATAAACAATTAATATGAAAAGCCTTTTGATATTCGGGCTTATCAATTTCAATATTGCCTTGCACTGTAATGAATACTGTTTCTACCTGCTCTAATCTTGGTGCTTCTTTGGCTAATTCTCTTAATAAATAAAGAGGTGTACATGCACTACCTTGAATAAATACCCGTTGATTACTTTGTATAACAGATAAAGCTTCTGCTGCACTAACATACTGAATTGGATACATTTTTTTGGGCAAAATAACATTTGTTTTACGGCTTTAAAAATGATTTTTGTTAGTTATTTAATAATTACTGAATGATAATTTTCCTTTGTTTACTGATATACTGCTGCAAACAAATAATTTTGATGATGTACATATTTTTTATTTATGTTGTAAATGTGGTAGATTATTTTATAGAATATGTAAAGTATTGAAACATTATCACCTAAATTTCTAAGGAATAAAATACCTTTATACTTTAAATTTTGCTGTATGATTCAGTTGGGACTAATTAAAGAAGGGAAAATTCCTTCAGACAGTCGTGTGGCTTTAATACCTGCTCAATGTAAATGGTTAATGCAGCATTTTCCTGATATAAGTGTTAAGGTTCAGTCTTCGCCTACTCGTTGTTTTTCTGACGATGAATATAAAAGAGCAGGTATTACAGTAACAGATGATATTTCAGATTGTGATATTTTATTAGGTATTAAGGAAGTACCTAAAGCTGATTTAATAGCAAATAAAATATATCTTTTTTTCTCACATACCCGAAAAAAACAACCTTATAATCAGGCTTTATTTCAAGAAATGATTGATAAAAAAATTACATTAATAGATTACGAGTGTTTAGAACATGAGGATGGACAACGTATTATTGGTTTTGGCTTTTTTGCAGGTATAGTTGGGGCGCACAATGGCATTATGTGTTATGGTAAAAGAACCGGTTTGTTTAATTTAGGAAGAGTATATGAAGTGAAAGATTATCGTTCACTAATACATCATTATTTTGGATTGAAATTACCCAATATTAAAATTGCTGTTACTGGTAGTGGAAGAGTGGCACATGGAATTATTGAAGTGATGAATTTATTAGGTATTACTGAGGTAGAACCTGATGAATATCTTGAAAAGAAATTTACTTATCCTGTATATGTTCAATTAAAGGGCGCCGACTTATTTACACATAAACATTTAAAAACTTACCAACGCGAACATTTTCATTCACATGCCAAGGATTACAGAAGTCGTTTTTTACCTTATGCACTTAGTACTGATATATTGATGAATGGAATATTTTGGACTGAAGATATGCCTCGATTATTTGAATTGTCAGATATTGATGAGCATTTTGCCATTCAAACCATTTCAGATATAACTGATGATGCTTTTGGTTCAGTACCTATTAATTTAGGAGATCAAACTATTGAAAATCCTGTTTATGGTGTAGATAAAAAAAGCTTTAAAAAAACAGCGCCATATTTACCCGGTAGTATAGATGTAATAGCTGTTGGGAATTTGCCCAATGAGTTACCACGAGATGCTAGTAGGTATTTTGGTGAACAACTATTAAAGCATGTGTTGCCTGATTTGTTTACAAATGGTAGTGCTATTATTGAACGGGCAACTATTTTACAACAGGGACAATTAACCACTCCTTTTGCTTATTTAACAGATTATGCAACCGGAATAGTGTCATAAAATTATAAAAAAAGATAATAATCTTTTAATAAGGTTTTAAAGCTTGCACTATATTCATTATTCAATTCTTTTATGGTAATTGTTTCGTCTAGCAGTGTAGGTGTGGGCGTTTTTGAGAAAATACAAATACTCCTAAAAAAATGATGTTTAGAGCTTGGTTTTATATCTAATTTATATTCTAAATAAAAATTATTTTGATGAGCAATGGCAACAAATGTTGTAGTGCGCTGATAGGGTAATAATACGGCAAACTTACCTTGAGGCGTTAAATATTCTTTACAAATTGGCATTAAATCTTTTAAGTTCAGCTGCTCGCTATGCATAGCTATATTTTTGGCGGCATGTGGGCTTTTCAAACTTTTTTCATAAAACGGTGGATTACAAATTATCCAATCATAATTGGTTATAGGTTTTAGTGCTGTAACGTTTCCTTTAATAACTGATAAACGTTGGCTCCATGCCGAGTTTGAAAAATTTTCTTGGGCCTGTATGGCTGCGTCATTATCTATTTCATATGCATGAATAGAAGCATTGTTTTTTTGCGCCAACATTAAACTCAATAATCCGGTGCCGGTACCAATATCTGCAATCATTTTTATTGTTGTTTTAGCGAGATACTGGGCCATAAATGCTCCAAATAAACATGCATCTGTGCATACTTTCATAGCACATTTATCTTGTTTAATATAAAATTGCTTGAATGTAAAAGAAGTGTTCGACATAGATAAAGTGAACTAACCGGGATTAAAGTAATTAATAGGTTTTATTTAAATATTTTATGTAATTATTTTTTACTTGCATCCACCTATTTAAATAAATGATAAAAGATAATGGTTGTTATTTTTATTCAATATACAATTTGTTTTAAAATGAAAGATAAATACACAAAAAAAATCTCATTACATTACGAGTAATGAGATTTTTTTAAATTAAAATTAATTTTTATTTTTCTGCCACCAAACTTGCCTTTAAGTATTCATTGTTAAGCCGAGCAATATTGGTTAATGAAATTTCTTTAGGGCAAGCTGCTTCACAGGCGCCCGTATTGGTGCATGCCCCAAAGCCTTCTTTGTCCATTTGCGCAATCATATTTCTTACACGATTTTGTCGTTCAGGATGTCCTTGAGGCAGCAGTGCCAAATGCGAAACTTTAGCTGAAACAAAGAGCATAGCACTACTATTTTTGCAAGCAGCAACGCAAGCACCACAGCCAATACACATTGCTGCTGCAAATGCATTATCAGCATTGTCTTTATCTACAAGAATTGCATTTCCATCTACTGCATTACCGGTATTTACTGAAATATATCCACCGGCTTGTATAATTCTATCAAAAGCAGAACGATCAACCATTAAATCTTTAACTACTGGGAAGGCATTTGCCCGCCAAGGTTCAACTACAATGGTATCTTCATTTTTAAAAGCTCGCATGTGTAATTGGCAAGTAGTATTGGCTTGCCAAGGGCCATGCGGTTTACCATTGATGTACATTGAACACATACCACAAATGCCCTCTCTGCAATCGTGGTCAAATGCAATAGGGTCTTCTCCTGCCGTTATTAATTGTTCATTTAAAACATCAAACATTTCAAGAAAACTCATTTCCGATGAAATATTTTCTACCCGATACATTTTAAAACTACCTTTTGCATGTTGGTCTTTTTGTTTCCAAACTTTTAAGTTTAGATTCATGGTATAATGTTCCATAAAAAAATATTAAATGCTTAAAAATACAATTCGCTTATTTATTATTTGTAATTTCTTTGTGTTGGTTTAATTACATCATATTGTAGTGGTTCTTTGTGTAGCTCCCAATTATGGTCATCTTTATATTCCCATGCAGCCACATACATATAATTAGCATCATCCCTTAAAGCTTCTCCATCCGGGGTTTGGAATTCTTCTCTAAAATGTCCACCACAACTTTCATTACGGTTTAATGCGTCTATACACATTAATTCGCCTAATTCAATAAAGTCGGCTACTCGTCCTGCTTTATCTAATTCTGTATTTAGTTCATTAATGCCTCCGGGTATTTTAACATCGCTCCAAAACTCTTTTTTTAATTGTTGAAGTTCTTTAATAGCTTCTTGTAAACTGGTTGCATTCCTGGCCATACCACATTTATTCCATATTATTTTACCCAAGCGTTTATGAAAACTTTCAACAGTTTGTGTACCATTAATACTCATTAAACTTTCCAATCTTTCTTGCACTTTTTTCTCAGCTGCCTGAAAAGCTTCATGATCGGTAGAAATAGGTTTATTATAAATTTCGTCTGCTAAATAATTACCAATGGTGTAAGGAATCACAAAATATCCATCGGCTAGTCCTTGCATTAAGGCACTGGCACCTAAACGATTAGCGCCATGATCGGAGAAATTGGCTTCTCCTAATGCATACAATCCTTTGATGGTTGTCATTAATTCATAATCTACCCACAATCCGCCCATGGTATAATGTACAGCAGGGTAAATGCGCATGGGCACTTCATAAGGATTTTCGCCGGTAATTTTTTCATACATGTCGAATAAATTACCATATTTTTCTTTCATTACTTGTTTGCCAAGTGTAATAATTTGCTCTTTTGAAGGATTGTCTATACCATGAATACTAGCCTCTGTTATGCCAAATCTTTCAAAAGCAGCACTAAAATCAAGATAAACAGCTTGCTTAGATGAACCAACGCCATATCCTTCATCACACCTTTCTTTTGCTGCTCTTGAAGCAACATCGCGAGGTACTA
>JAGWPI010000153.1 GCA_028877005.1 Bacteroidota bacterium
CAATCTAAAAGAAAAAAATTAAAAGAAGAAAAAGCGGCAGCAGCCAAAATGAATGCAACCATTGTGCAGCATTTAACGCAATTGCATGCCATAGAGCCCCAAAATATACCCGGGTATTTTGAAGCTTTTATGCAACAACACCATTTTCAAGCATGGCAGCATCTTTCTTTTGCCGATAGTTTTGCTATTGCAGAAGGCAATGATTATCATAACAATAACACTTTTCTTACATTAAATAATATTTCATTGGAAGCTGGTACAGATTTTTTTCCATTGAATTTTAGTGCTAACAAACAAGTGAGTGGTGTTGCAGCTCCTGCATTGAATGAGGCAGGCGCACCTTGGTTTAAAAATTTATCAGACCTTTTGCACGAGCACGCACACGACAGTACATTTGATTATTATGCCTATTGCCTCAAAGAATCGAAAAGAGCTGCTGCAAAAGGGGCTACTGCTTTACTTTTTTATGCTACAGATTTACACCTACCGCCAATGCTAACTTTTCGTGCTTTTGAGTATAATGACTCACTTCCTATTCCTATTGTATTTATATCACCCAAAGGTTGGCAGAAAACACAAACCGATGACGTGTCTGAAATACCTATTCAAGTTTCTGTATCTATTCAACCTAAAGCATTTCATTCGGTGAATTATGTATCCGTTATTAATCATCATGCAGACAGCACCTTGCTGCTATACACCCGTGAGCCGATAGAAGGATTAGCTACTTTACTTAGCTTGAGCGATGTGTTACAAAAACAAATGCAATTAAATTACGTATTAATCTATCAGCCCTACCAGCAATATCATTTGGCTGCCACCGGATTATTCAACCGGCTTGAAACCTATCATGCACTTCACTGTCATTATGCTGTTGAAATATTAGCCGATACCAATACAAGTGCCAATAGGTCTTCACAAGGGTTTTATACGCAATTAATACAGTTACCTATACCCAACAATAATAATGGCCAAACAAACAAGCAATATATTACTGCAACAAACCAAGTTTTACCTTGTAAACAATATTTACTAACAAAAAATTGTTTAGCCAAGAGCCTAAATGAAAAAACAACAGTTATTCAGGATATAATTCAAGATGTAACTACACAAATTAGTACTTATACCCACCACGAAACCAGTAAACCCTAATCAAAAGTTTCATTACAATGGCCACTATAAAGCAAAGATTAGACATGAGCCAAATGAATCATGAATATTTTGAAGAAACCAGAATATTAGGGATTATGACTTCTTTAAAAAATTATCGTTTTGTGTGGATGGTGGATAATCATTTATCCTTAAATTTTTCATTGTACACCGATGCACACATAGAGATGCATAAAAAAAATCGTATTTATCGGTTTAACCTTTACACATCTGCCCCAACTGAAAGCGGTTTAATACATTATTTATACCATAACCAATGTGATGGTGAAGCTTTAATTCCGGAGCTGAAACATTTAGACTTTATTTGGTTAATGAAAGGAGATAGAATAGAAGACGACAGATGTGCCCTAATGATGGAAAATATTAAAAAACTAGAGCAGGTGCAACTGGTAACAGAAATTAGCCAGGAGCAAATTAAAAATATAAGCAATCTTATTATATAAAGCCAATAATTCAATAACTATGTGGCAACAGACCAAACAACAATTGTACAGAAAATTTGAATTCTCCAATTTTTCAGCAGCATTTGCCTTTATGGTTCGTGTAGCCATGGAAGCTGAAAAAATGAACCATCATCCCCGATGGACGAATGTATGGAATACAGTAGAAATTTGGTTAAGTACGCACGACGCGGGAGATATTGTAACAAAGAAAGACCTTGAATTGGCTAAAAAAATTGATGCCCTTGTATAAGGCAAAGCTAATTAACACCAACATCAACAGCACCAATCATGTAATGTATGGCTGCACCAATTGCATGATACAGCCATACATTTAATTTTTAGGCATTTTTACGTTGAAGTACTTTTTCAACAGCGGCAAAAATATGCGGTGCATCTAACCCATATTTTTGTAGTAATTCCATGGGTGTACCGCTTTCGCCAAAAGTGTCTTTTGTGCCTACATATTCAATGGGAATAGGTAAATGCTTGGCGGCTACTTGGGCAATGGAGTCGCCCAATCCACCAATAATATTATGTTCTTCTACGGTTACAGCACATTTGGTTTTAGCAATAGATTGTAAAACGGCAGCTTCATCTAAAGGTTTAATTGTATGTATGTTAATTAGCTCTATGCTAATACCCTTATCTTCCAACATTCGTCCGGCTTCAATTGCCTTCCATACCATATGGCCACAAGCAAAAATAGACACATCTGTACCCTCACTAAGTTGTTGCGCTTTACCAATAACAAAATCACTACCATCTTCTTTGGTAAAATTAGGCCATTTAGGTCTGCCGAAACGCAGGTAAACCGGCCCTTGATAATTAGCTATGGCTTTAGTGGCCGCCTTGGTTTGGTTAAAATCGCAGGGTACAATTACCGTCATACCCGGCAACATTTTCATAAGCCCAATATCTTCTAAAATTTGGTGTGTAGCCCCATCTTCCCCTAATGTTAACCCGGCATGGGAAGCACAAATTTTTACATTTTTATTACTGTAAGCAACACTTTGTCTAATTTGATCATATACCCTTCCTGTACTAAAATTAGCAAAAGTAGTGGTATAAGGAATTTTGCCCCCAATAGTTAAACCGGCAGCAATACCAATCATATTAGCTTCTGCAATGCCACATTGCACAAAACGCTCGGGGAATGCTTTAATGAAAGGTGCTATTTTCATAGAACCTGCTAAATCGGCCGTTAGTACCACTATATTATCATGGTCTTTTCCTGCCTCAAAAATACCTTCGCCAAAACCGGCTCTGGTTTCTTTTTCATTTTGAACCTGGATGTCTTTTAATTTCATCGATCAATTGTTTTATAAAGCTTTGAAAAAGCAATCATAATTGCCCATTTTTGGCTTATTACTATGATAAAGTGGATTGCAAGTTAAGGCAAATGTGCCAAGCCATAAAATGAAAATAAGATGACTAATTACAACAATGAATACATAAGCTTACCTGGCATCGGCCAAATTAATATCTTTTACATTCCCGGTTCTTTTTAATACACCCCAATTTTGTAATTCGCCTTTGAGCGCTCTTTTGAATGCCCGAAACAAAATCGCCAACATAATCCATCGGTACACCAATCGTTGTGGAATAATCCAAAACAATTTGTAAAATTTCTCTTTTTCAAAGGCAAAGGCCATAGCAGCAATAAGGGCATCTACCAATAAAAATATGAGGTAATATCCGGCAATTTTTCCACGATTTTCAGATAGCAATCCCAATAGCATAAACAAATCGCCCAAAGGAGAAAAGAAAGGAACAATGTATTTAAATACCAGAATATCGGGTAGGGCAATCCAGCCCAATGCTTTGTATTGCACATTAAATAGAGCATCTTTATGCTTCCAAAAGGTTTGCATTACGCCAAATGTCCAACGGAAACGTTGTTTAGAAAACTCTTTCAATGTTTCAGGTGCTTCGGTTAATGCAATAGCTTTTGATTCATTTTCAATAATGTATCCTGCGCGCAAAATACGAATGGTTAAATCGCAATCTTCCGCCAAGGTATCTGTAGTAAAACCGCCGGCATCTTCAATTGCTTTTTTACTAAATGCACCGATAGCACCTGGCACAACGGTAATGGCATTTACGTAAGAAAATGCGCGTCGGTCAAAGTTTTGACTGGTTATATATTCTATGCTTTGCCATTGCGTTAGCAAATTAACAACATTACCTACTTTTACCGAGCCTGCTACTGCGCCTACTGTAGGATTGGTAAAATGTTGCATTAGTTTTTCTACCGCATCGGGTAATAATTTGGTATCTGCATCTATACAAACTACATATGCAGCCTGTGTATTGGCAATGCCATAATTTAATGCAGAAGCTTTTCCCCCATTGGGTTTGGTAAATATTTTTATTTTTTCATTATCTTGAAAAGCAAGTTTTACTTTTTCATAAGTTGCATCTATACTACCATCATCTACAAATACAATATCGAAATTAGGATAGCTACACCGCAATAAATTTTGCAATGAGCTTACAGCATTTACTTCCTCATTAAAGGCCGGTACAATAATAGAAACTTTGGGGTATTCGGTAATTGTGGCAATAGAACGAGACTCCTTTCTTTTCTCTAATAGGGTTAGCACTAATAAAATGAATAATCTTAATGCTCCTAAAATTAAAAATGTTAAGAATAATACATACACAATTTGTCCAATTACAAACCCTGTTTCCGCTAAAAAATAATTCAACTGTATTAAGCGATATCCACTGCCTTTGGGAACGGGAGGCATTAAATCGGCCTTTGATTTATGCAGCAAATCGGCAATAGTAGTAAATGTATATCCTTTACTTTCAAAATAACGGATAATCATACCGGTTGCTTTTACGGTAGCACTTCTATCGCCACCTGCATCGTGCAGCAGAATAATGTTTGAGCTATCGCCATTGGCCAGGTGTTGATTATAAATATTTACTACTCTATTAAAAATTGTATCAGCTGTAAAGTGCGGTATTTCTCCTTGCTGCCAATCTTCAGGGTCAATACTTTCGCCCACGGTAATATAATTACGGGTTCTACTGAGTGCCACCGGTGCCATTTCTTCATATTTCTCCGGATCACTATCTGCATTAAAAGGTGCCCGAAATAAAATGGTACTATGGCCTGTAATACATTCTAATAGCAGGCGGGTAGCATCCATTTCAAGATATGCTCTTTTTTTACTTACTTCTGCTATATTAGGATGG
>JAGWPI010000154.1 GCA_028877005.1 Bacteroidota bacterium
GTATGACGCAATTACATGAAAATATTGTAGGTATTGATGCGGCCATATTTATGCACCCAACCACTTGGAAAGCCAGCGGGCATGTAGATAATTTTAATGACCCGATGATTGATAATAAAGACAGTAAAAAAAGATATAGAGTAGATCATTTAATTGAAGCCCATGCGGCCAAATTAGAAGAAAACGGACAAGCAAAAGAGGCAGATGCTTTATTACAAGAAATGGATGCTTTATTATCAAAAGATGATTTTGTAGGCTTAAAAAATTTAATAGAGACAAATAATATTACTTGCACTATAAGTGGCACCTGCAATTGGACAGACATTAGACAGTTTAACTTAATGTTTGATACAAAATTAGGATCTGTAACTGATGAGGCAGATACCATTTTTTTAAGACCAGAAACAGCACAAGGTATTTTTGTTAATTTCTTAAATGTGCAAAAAACAGCCCGAATGAAAATACCCTTTGGTATTGCACAAACAGGGAAAGCATTTAGAAATGAAATTGTTGCACGCCAGTTCATTTTTAGAATGCGCGAATTTGAACAAATGGAAATGCAATTTTTTGTAAGGCCCGGAACAGAAAGTGAATGGTATAAATATTGGAAAAAAGCTCGTTTACAATGGCATTTAAGCTTGGGGTTACCTGCAGAAAAATACCGCTATCATGATCATATTAAATTAGCACATTACGCAAAAGAAGCTTGTGACATTGAATTTGAATTTCCATTTGGATTTAAAGAAGTAGAGGGCATTCATTCCAGAAGTGATTTTGATTTATCACAACATCAATTATACAGCAAAAAGAAAATGCAGTATTTTGATGCAGATATTGACCCTGCAACCGGTAAACCTTACGGCAACTATATACCGTATGTTATTGAAACTTCTATTGGATTAGATAGAATGTTTTTATTGGTAATGGCAAATGCTTATGAAGAAGAAGTAATTACCAAAGAAGATGGTAGCACAGATAGTCGAGTAGTAATGCATATACCAGAAAAATTAGCCCCCATAAAGCTAGCTATTTTACCACTTACTAAAAAAGATGGGCTGCCCGAAATTGCGAGGGATTTAATGGATGAATGCAAAAATTATTTTAGGTGCTTTTATGAGGAGAAAGATGCCATTGGCAAACGTTATCGCAGACAAGATGCTATTGGAACACCATTTTGTATAACAATTGACCACCAAACTAAAGAAGATAATACCGTTACCATTCGTTACCGCGATTCTATGCAACAAGAGAGGATATTATTGAGTCAGGTAAAAGATATTGTAATGAATGCACTTATGTAATTGAGATATATACAAAAGCCTGTTTTATTTAGTTTATTACAGGCTTTTTTACATCTTATCATCATTATTTATCTAGTTCTTCTTGTTCCGGTTCTGTATCATGTTCACCTGCGCGTTCTACTTCATCACCTGCCAATTTTAAATCTTCTTCCCTATTTTCATTCCATTCTAAAATAAAATTATTACGTCCTTCACCTACTATCATTTTCATGAATTTTTGCTGTACTAATTCCAGTATAGAAAGAAAAATAAAAATGGCATGAATACGGTTTTCACATATTTCAAAAATATTTTCAAAAGAAACATTTTTTTCTTTTGCCATAAATTCAAGCATATAATCCCGGCTACCTTCAATGGTATAATTGTAACGTACTACCGTATGTGTGGGTTTGTTTTGCTTTTCTTGAATACGTAGCATTACCTTTTCAAATGTCTTCATTAATTTAAAAAGGGTAATGGTTTGTATTTCGGTTCCTTCACCGGCCTCCTCTGCTATAACGGCCATTTCTTTTTGCAAATTGCCGCGTTTGGCCATTAATAAACGGTTGGCTTCCATTTCAGCCATTACTGCTGCAGCTTCTTTAAACCGTTTATATTCTAAAATTTTATCTACTAGTTCTTGCCTTGGGTCTATTTCATTGCCTTGTGCATCTATTTCTTTACGGGGCAACAACAGGCGGGCTTTAATACGCATTAAAGTTGATACAAAGAGGATGAATTCGCTGCTCAACTCAATATTTAATTTTTCCTGAGTGTGTATAAAAAGCAAAAAATCATTAATGATTTTTGTAATAGGTATGTTATAAATATCTAATTCATCTCTTTCTATAAAAAACAATAGCAAATCGAATGGCCCTTCAAAATGTTCTATTTTAATTTGGTAAGTTTCCTGATTCACAATTTTCTACTTTTAGTAACTGCAAATAAAAGAAAAGGAATGGTATAAACCCCACTAAATAGCTTTTAGTTATCCACCAAAAAAACCCCAATTGGTTGGGGTTTTAATGAATAAAGGCTATTTTTTGAGTGCATCTCTAATTTCCATTAGTAACTGCTCGGTAGTAGAAGGAGCCGGCGGTGGTGGGGGTGGAACAGCCGCCTCATTTTTTCTCTTTAACCGATTCATACCTTTTACTAAGAAAAATATCACTAAAGCTAAAATTAAAAAATTAATAACAGCAGTTACAAAACTTCCCCAAGCAAATACCGGACCTAATTTTTTAGCTTCTACCAAAGTAAGGCCTGTTGTAACTTTTGATGATAGCGGTAAATACAAATTGGTAAAATCGGCTTTAAACAATATACCAACCACAGGCATAATTAAATCATTTACTACAGAGTCTACAATTTTACCAAAGGCCCCTCCAATAATTACACCAACAGCTAAATCCATTACATTGCCCTTGGTAGCAAATTCTCGAAATTCTTTTATAAATGACATAGTTGTATTATGGTTTAAAAATGAAAATATATAAAATTGACAATACTAACAAACTGTTGGAATTATTTTTTTAAGCCTGGATATTGCATATTTAAATTACTGAGCAATTGATGTAATGTATGAGCAATAATATATTCTTTATACCAGTGGGCATCAGAGGGTGTAATAACCCAGGGTACTTTATTGCAATAGTTTAGGCAATCTTCATATACGTCCATATAATCTTGCCATAATTTAGACTCTTCAAAATCCTTTTCATTGTACTTCCATTGTTTTTTAGGATCTTTTATTCGTTCATCTAAGCGTTTTAACTGTTCATTGTGTGAAATATGTAAATAAAATTTTAAAATATGTGTATTGTTGTGCTCAACCAATAAGTGTTCAAAATCATTAATGGCATCCATTCTTTTATAGGCCAATTTATTATTAATCATTTTGTGAACACGGGTAACTAATACATCTTCATAATGGCTGCGATTAAAAATATGAATCATCCCTTTTGCAGGTGTATGTTGATGAATTCTCCATAAAAAATCATGTGACAACTCTAAGGGGGTGGGTTCTTTAAATGAAGTAACTTGCACGCCTTGGGGATTTAGTTTCCCAAATACATGCCGAATAGCTCCATCCTTTCCGGCTGCATCCATACCCTGAATAACTACTAAAACCGAGTGTTTTGATTGTGCATACAATAAATTTTGTAACTCATCTAACTGGATAATTAATTTTTCCGTTTCTGCAGCAATTTTCTTTTTCTGCAATTTTTTGGGAGGCAAAGTATTAATATGTGCTAAATGTATTTTGGCCATACTTGAAATTTTATTAAATATAACACTATTCGTTTTTAAAAATTTAGGTTTGCAAAAATTTAGCAGTGAGACATCCTTTTTTAAGTTGGGTTTTATTTATTATTCTTTCTTTTATTTGGGGTAGTTCATTCATTTTAATGAAAGAGGGGATGAAGTCATTAAGCCCCTATCAGGTGGCTACTATTCGTATTTTAAGTGCCGGAATTATTTTAATTCCTTTTGGTATTAATTCCTTTAAAAGCATTGCTGCAAAAAAAAGATGGCCTGTATTGGTTTCAGGCTTATTGGGTAGTTTTTTTCCCGCTTACTTGTTTTGTTTGGCAGAAACAAAATTAAACAGCGGATTAGCAGGAATACTAAATGCACTTACACCACTATTTACAATTGGCACAGGCATACTTTTTTTTCAACAAAAAATTAAAACCCAACAGCTATTAGGAGTATTACTTGGATTTGTAGGATTGGTAATTTTATTTTACCATAAGGGAACATTTAGCTTTATGCATTTAGAATATGCACTATTTATATTAATTGCTACTTTTTTATATGGTTTAAATGTTAATTATGTTCGCAAACATTTACAGGGTATTGGATCCTTGCATATTGCCAGTATGGCATTTTTGCTATTAGTAATACCGTGCCTTATTATTTTAAGTTTTACAGGATATTTTACACAGTCCTTTACTACAGCAGAAATTCATGCCACTTTATTTAGTGCATTATTAGGTATTATGGGCACTGCTGTTGCTACCGTATTGTTTTATATTTTATTAAAACATGCCGGCCCCCTATTTGCATCAATGGTTACATACGGCATACCATTTGTAGCAATAGGATGGGGAATACTGGCAGGAGAAGTATTTGGATGGAACCAATTATTAAGTATGCTGCTTATTTTAGCCGGGGTATATATTACCAACAAGTACAAAAAAATATAGGCAATAACTGTTAACAATAATTGCCTATATTAAAACATAAAATAATATGCTATACAGTCATAATTTCTTTTTCTTTAATGCCTAAATGCTTTTCAACCAAACTTATATATCGGTCTGTAATTTCCTGAATATCTTTTTCTGCGTCTTTAACAGCATCTTCACTTAATCCTTCTTTTTGTAACTTTTTTACTTGTTCAATACCTTCTCTCCTAATATTGCGTATAGCTACTTTGGTTTGTTCACCTTCTGCAGCTGCTTTTTTTACCATCTCTTTTCTTCGCTCCTCTGTTAATGGCGGCATAAATAAACGTATTTGAGTACCATCATTTTGTGGAGTAATACCAATATTTGCTTGCATAATTGCTTTTTCAATAGCCGCTAACATTTTCTTTTCCCAAGGCTGAATACTTATTGTACGGGCATCTAAAACACTTACATTGGCCACTTGTTGTATTGGAGTTGGGTTGCCATAATAGTCTACGGCAATACCTTCTAACATACCCGGATTAGCTTTACCTGCCCTTATTTTAGTTAATTCTACTTCTAAATGCAAAATGGCTTTTTTCATGCCAGATTCAATATCCTCTATGATTAGATGAAGTTCTTCACTCATAATTTAATGATAATTAAGTGGCGCAAATCTAATAAAGAATACAACAAGTTGCAGTGCCAACAAAATAAATTCAGCATAAAATACTTTAATTTGGAGTAGAAAAACAAAAAGATACTACTCTTCAGATATTGTTGCCATAGTATTGGCTTTGTTGGTAGATAAGGTTAGGAAATTTTTTGCATCATCTGAAGCTATACCTGCAGCATTTTTTTTCTGCTGACGAATATTTGCGAAATATAGCAGAAATATAGCAGAAAAAAATAGTATAATTTGAGATAAAATAACCTTTGTTGTACCTAATGGTAAAGCTATATAACTAAGAACAATAAATAGAATAGATGCTATTGAAAGACAAATCGTTATTTTTTTATGCGAGTATCCCCTATCTAAAAGCATGTGATGTAAATGGTTTCGGTCGGCAGAAAAAGGAGATCTTTTATTAAAAATACGAATGCCAAATACCCGAAGCGTATCTAATAGAGGTAATAACAAAATACCAAAGCCCATAGCAGGGGCAGCATACACTGGTAGTATGTGTGTACCTTCAGCAGTTTTAATAAAATGAATTACCAAAATAGCGTTCACTAATCCTAATAGCATAGCACCTGTATCGCCCATAAAAATTCGGGCAGGCGAAAAATTAAATCGCAAAAAACCTAGCAATGCGCCAGACATGGCTATACCCATTAAGGCAAAAAGCCAATCGTTGTTTAAATAAAA
>JAGWPI010000155.1 GCA_028877005.1 Bacteroidota bacterium
CTTGTTCTATGGTGGGTAGCCCGTTTGTAATTTTTCTCCAAGTATTTCCACCATCTACTGATTTGTATAATCCGCTTTGTGGTCCGTTCCATTCACCATTTTCCCACGGACCCTGACGGCCAGCCCATAAATCTGCAAAAATTATATTGGGATTTTTAGGATCAATGGCAACCTGCACAGCACCGGTATTTTCATCTTTATACAATACCTTTTCCCAAGTTTTTCCGCCATTTATAGTTCTATATACGCCACGCTCTTCATTAGGGCCGTAGGGATGCCCCATGGCGGCAACAAATACTCTATTAGGGTTAGTAGGATCAATAGTAACGGCACCCACTTGCTGTACATTGCTTAATCCCAAATGTTGCCATGTTTTACCGGCATCAGTTGATTTGTATATACCATTCCCAACCGACAAATCCGGACGTTGCAAACCTTCACCCGAACCTACATAAATAATATCAGGATTGGAGGGAGCAACGGCTACATCGCCAATTGAGCCGGTAGGTTGATCATCAAAAATAGGAAACCAAGTTCTGCCATAATCGGTGGTTTTCCAAACACCCCCGTTATTAACACCTATATAAAACACATTGGGTTGTTGAGGAACTCCTACCGCACCAACGGTCCTTCCTCCTCTATGTGGACCAATCATCCGCCATTCCATTTCTTGAAATAAATCGGCTGATACCTGAGCTGAAATCTTTGTAAAACAACTAATACTGAATAGTAGCAAAAAACAGAAATGCCGTTTCATAAGTTTATTATTTAATAAAGAATTAGGTATTTATATTGCAAATAAAGTAGCCATCATACATTTTTTTGCACGCCATCAAATAAAAAATACTTTTTTTCTATTTGAAAGTAAAAGATACAGAGTATGTCAGTTCTGTAAAAATAATTTACATCAATGGTGGAATTATTTTCTACACTATTCTAATTTACCGCTTGAAAAAAAATTTATTACCTTCCCGTTTGCAATCAAAAAAAAACAACATGAGAAAAATTTATGGCTGTATGCTGCTGGCATTAAGCATTGGCATAGGTGCAATTGCACAAGAAATTAAACTTTCTTCACAATTTAATAACTTTCAACCACGTACTATTGGACCTGCTGGTATGAGTGGCCGTATTACGGCAATTGATGCTTTGTGGAGTGACCCTAACATTATTTATGCGGGTAGCGCCAGTGGAGGTGTTTGGAAAACCGAAAATGGCGGTGCATCTTGGAAACCTGTATTTGATAAAGAACCCATTTTAAATATAGGAGCAGTAGCCATAACACAAAGTAATCCTGCAGTAGTTTGGGTAGGAACCGGCGAAGGTAATCCGCGAAACTCTGTAAGTTTAGGTGATGGCATTTATAAAAGCTTAGATGGAGGACAAACTTGGCAATGTATGGGTTTACAAAACACCAAAAATATCCATCGCATTATTATCGATCCCACTAATCCTGATGTTGTGTATGTTGGCGCCATTGGTAACCCTTATGGTGTTCATGGTGAACGTGGTTTGTATAAAACCACCGATGGTGGTCAAACTTGGAAATTAATTTTACACACCAATGATTCAAGTGGTGTAGCCGATATGATAATAGACCCACAAAACCCCAATAAATTATTAGTAGCCATGTGGCAACACCACCGAACCCCTTGGAGTTTTACCAGCGGCGGTAGCGGCAGTGGATTATACGTTACCTATGATGCAGGCAAAACTTTTAAAAAGCTGGGTAAAGCCGATGGTTTACCTGATGGTAATTATGGGCGTATTGGTTTAACTATTTGCCGCAGTTTACCCAGTAGGGTGTATGCTCTGGTTGAAGCCACTAAAAATGGCTTATACAAATCAGATGATGGAGGAATAAAATGGGAATTAGTGAATAGCGACCCTGCCGTAGTTACCAACCGTGCCTTTTATTTTCAAGATATAAGAGTTGATCCAGAGAATGAAAACCGCTTGTACAACATTAACCAAATGGTAAGTGTGAGTGAAGATGGCGGAAAAACTTTTAGAATTTTAATACCTTATAGTGGTATACACCCCGACCATCATGCTTGGTGGATTCACCCCTATAACCCCTCTTTTATTATTGATGGTGATGATGGTGGCTTAGCTATTACAAGAGATAAAGGAAAAACATGGCAGTTTGAAAGCAAATTACCAGTTGGGCAATTTTACCACATTAATGTAGATAATGCATTACCCTACCATGTAATGGGTGGATTACAAGATAATGGCAGTTGGTATGGGCCGGCTTATGTTTGGATAAATTCAGGCATCAGAAACAGCTATTGGACTGAAGTAGGAGGTGGCGATGGCTTTGATGTAGTACCTGACCCCGATAACTATAATTGGTTATACTCTATGAGCCAAGAAGGTGAATTAGGTCGCTACAATGTTGCTACCGGCGAACAATGGCGTATTAAACCGCCCGATGTTGGCAGTACCCTTCGCCACAGATTTAACTGGAATGCGGCTATTGCACAAGATCCATTTGATAACAATACCATTTATTTTGGTAGTCAGTTTGTAAACAAAAGCACCAATAAAGGCATTTCTTGGAATATTATTTCGCCCGACTTAACTACAAACGATACCGCTAAAGAAGATCAACGTAATAATGGTGGATTATCTATTGATATTACAGGTGCCGAAAACTACTGCACCATTTTATGTATTGAACCATCACATGTACAACGGGGTGTAATTTGGGTAGGTACTGACGATGGGAATGTACAACTTACACAAGATGGTGGCCAAACCTGGACTAATTTTAGGGGCAAAATACCCGGAATGCCCGAAGGTAGCTGGATACCTCAAATTAGAGCCTCCAGATATAAAGCAGGCGAAGCTTTTGTAGTATGTAACAATTACCGTTTGGGAGATTTTAAACCTTATATTTTCAGAACAACTAATTTTGGTAAAACTTGGACCAGAATAGTAGATGAAAAAAAAGTAACCGGGTATGCCTTGTGTATGATTCAAGACCCTGTAGAACCCAACTTAATTTTTGTTGGAACGGAACAAGGTTTATGGGTTAGCTTAGACAATGGTGATCATTTTCAACAATTCACCAATAATTACCCATCTGTATCCACATACGATTTAGCCATTCAGGAAAGAGAAGCCGATTTAGCTATTGCTACTTTTGGAAGAGCCATTTGGATTTTAGATGACATTCGTCCTTTAAGAAAATTAGCAGCAAATAACGGTAAACCCTTTATGCAAAAACTTGTCGCTTTCCCTATTCCAACAGCTTATCAAGCTAAAATGAAAAATCCTTCCGGTATTGAATACAGCATTTGGGGAACCTATGAAGGTGAAAATAGAAAGCGTGGTGCTTCTATTAGCTTTTATACAGCTAAAACAGTTAATGATACAGGTAAATTAAAAATGCCCGATTCAGTTCAAGTACATATTTATGATGCAGCACATAACAATGTGCGTAATTTAATGGTAAAAGCAGATACAGGTTTCAACCGCTTTTTCTGGGGATTAGAAGGGAAAGGCATTCGCAGTTCAGGTGGAAGAAGAGGTAGAAATGTTGGCGGTAGTACCGGAGAACCCGGAGGACTTCCGGTAGATCCGGGCACCTACACCGTTGTGCTTCAATGGGGCAACATAAAAGACTCTGCTACAGTAGTAGTAAATGATGACCCTAATGCTCCCACTTCGCCGGAAGTAAGAAACGCACAACGTGCATTTAATGCGCGGTTAGACTCCTTAACTATTCAGGTAAATGAACTAACTGAAAGGCTTACCAACGCAGAATCTATTATGACAAATATTAAAAATAATTTATTAAATATTGACAGTAGTAGTAGAGACAGTATACATAACAATATTAAAAAATTAGAGCAGTCTATTAAAACAATCCGAGAAAAATTAAATGGCAAACCACAAGAAAAACAAGGTTATGGAACAGTGCCACAAGTTACTGTAAATGGTAATATTGCCAATGCACGCAGTACGGCCTTATATAAAAACGCAGTACCCGGCGAGCAAGAGGAAAAATTATATAAAGTAGCAAAACAAAGTGTAGATGATGTTATGGAGTATGCCAATAAATTTTTTAATACAGAATGGAAGAACTTCAAGCAATTGGTAGAATCATCAAAATTAGACTTATTTAAAAAAGATACTGATAAAGAATAACCAACCAGATAATTATCTTTGCTTTTGCATAAAGTAGCGAAAACGCAATACAGAAGCTGCTATCAGAATTATACCGCAAATTTCTGACAGCAGCTTTTCTGCATCAAAAAAGTCGGTTGGCCTATCTTTCAATTCCGGGTCCATCCAAATTCCATGTATTATAAACAGCAAAGCAGCACCATAAGCCATTAAATGAATATTCTTCCAAATGCGGAAAGACATTTTATTTTTTACTACTTTTTGAGTTGTTAGTAAAACAATAAGAAATGCATACAACGATAAACTGCCTAAAATTGCCATATAAGGCTGATGTTTCGCATACAAAGGCCATAATATCTGCAACCAATTGAATGAAGAAGCAACATCAATAGGTATTAATACAACATGTAAACAAACAAGTACTAAAGCTAAATAAGCTGTATAATTGTGTACATCTGTTAAATTATAGCGCTGCAAATAAGTAGGAACACGTTTCCAATGTACTGATTTTTTATAAACAGAACTTAGAAGCATCCCCAATAAAATATTAATAGTTAATATAATAGTTGCAATAAGGCCAAGTGTTCCTGAAATATCAAGGGTATTCATATATGCTTATAATTTTAAACAATTAGGGTTGAAAGTAAATAAAAGGGAAGTTGGTTTCACTGTTCTTAATTTTTATAGCCGGTACACCAAAAATTTGATGAATCAGTTCTATATCTATTTCTGCAGGATGGTGTAAAGATTGATACAGCATGCCGTTTTTAATAAAGTGCAATGAGTCGGCGAATTGCAATGCTAAATTAATATCGTGTAATATAGCCAACACAGTTACGTGGCGGCGAGTTAAAGATTTGGCAATATGCATTAATTGATATTGGAATTTAATATCTAATTGAGAGACAGGCTCATCTAAAAATAAATATTTTTTTTGCTGCGCTGATGCATCTAAGATTTGAGCCAACACTCGACTCATTTGAACTTTTTGTGCCTCACCACCGGATAACTGCTGATAATTAGTTTGTGCAAATTGAAAAACATCCATTGCTTGCATAGCTTCGGTTACAATAGTTTCATATATAATACCGGGTGTATTTTTAAAAAAAGGGTACCTACCCATCATCACCACTTCTTGCACAGTTAGTGCAAATGGCAGGTGATATTTTTGTGATAAAACGGCCCTTCGTTTTGATAATTTTTCGGGCGATAAAACAGCAACATCATCTCCCCCAATCATTATTTTTCCAGAAGTAGGCGCAAAGCTTCCGGCCATTAACTGCAAAAGTGTAGATTTACCTGCACCATTAGCACCCATAATAACAGCAAAACTATTTTGAGGAATAGTTAAGTTTATATTTTGTAATATTTGTTTTTTTTGAATTACATAACTAACATTATTAACTTCAATCATAATCACCTCCTTTTTGTAGTAATTGTGTTTTTTTCAGTAAAAGAATAAAAACAGGTGCCCCTACTAAAGAAGTAATGATACCAATTGGAATTTCACCGGGTGCAATTAATAAACGAGCAGCTATATCTCCAACAGTTAATAAAATAGCACCACATAAAAATGACGCAGGAAGTAGCAAGCGATTGTTGCCCCCTAAAAATAAACGCATGATGTGTGGTACAATTAAACCCACAAATGCAATTACACCCACAAATGCAGTAGCCACAGCAACCATTGCTGTATTCAATAATAAAATCTGCCATTTTAGTCGTTCAGTATGTACTCCTAAAAAACCCGCTTCCTTATCCCCTAACATCAACGCATTTAATTGATTAGTATAGCCCATTAAAAGCAGCATAACGGGTAGCGTAACAATTGCCGTAACCCTTACCTGTAGCCAGTTTGCGCCTGCAAAACTACCAAGGTTCCAAAAGGTAATACTGCGGGCTTGCGGATCACGAGAAATGAAACTCAAAAATCCGGTGCCACTTAAGGCTATGGCATTAATGGCAATACCAATTAACAGCAAATTAGTAACAGAAACATTTTTAGCAGATTTTGCCAACGTATAAACCAATACAGTTGCCAATACTCCGCCCAAAAAAGCAAAAACGGGTACCAAAAAAATACCTG
Source organism: Bacteroidota bacterium (assembly GCA_028877005.1). Classification (GTDB taxonomy): domain Bacteria; phylum Bacteroidota; class Bacteroidia; order Chitinophagales; family Chitinophagaceae; genus Hydrotalea. Next base: position 6,221 of record JAGWPI010000155.1, read on the forward strand.
ATAACTGTTGTAGCCAATCAGGCAATTTAGTAGCCAACACAAAGATAAAAGAAGCACCAAATGCTGCACCTGAACTAGTACCTATTAAACCAGGCTCTACAATCGGATTTCTAAATAAGCCCTGCATCATTACACCAGATGCTGCTAAAATACCACCGGTAATAGCACACAATAACACACGTGGCAAACGTATATCTATAAAAACGGCCTCATGCATGTTAAATATTGCATTGGCTTTAAAAGTTTGTATTATTGCACTATACATCTCGTGCAGTGAAATAGGTACTGCCCCCAATGCAATAGCCATAATAAGCGTAACAATGAGTAACACCCATAAAACAAACAAATACAGTTTAGGGAAGTGTTGCATGAATATTAGGATGAAATATTTTCATGAGTGATAATATATTAATTGCGCTCCTTGGTCCAAAATACACAATATCGTGTTCATTAAACCGATATATTTTATTGTACCTAGCCGCATTTGTTAATGCAACACCGGGAAGTCTTTTTACACCTTCTATACCACCTAATTTATCAAAGCCAAAATCTGTTACAATAATAATATCCGGATTAGCAGCAGCAATGGCTTCTGCACTTAATTGTGATGCACCCTTGGCCAAATATGTAGCAGGCCTCGCCATTGCCATTTTAATCATGGCATCAACCGGTCCATTCCTGCCACTCATTACAAAATAAACATTATTTGCTTGGCCAAACTGAATAACCATTACACTAGGGGTATCCACACATTGCTTTTGTACTGCATATATTATTTGCATTTGTTGTTGTAATTGATGAATCAAAGAGTCTGCCACTGTAGATACACCAAAATAATTGCCCAAAGCACTTAACAATAGTTTTGCACTATCCAAGGTATTCGATTCAAAAAATTCTTTACAACGTACACCCACCTGCTGTAATTGGGGAATAACAGTAGCAGGACCAATATTCTGGCTATAGATAACGATATCTGGACGCATAGATATAATACCCTCAGTACTCAATAATCGGTGATAGCCTACTTTAGGGAGTAATTTAGCACTATCTGGATAACTGCTGGTTAAATCGCAAGCCACTATATCTTTTCCTTTTCCAAGCGCATACATCATTTCAGTAAGCTGTTTGGATACGGAAACAATACGCTTGGCTTCAGTTGGATTTAGTTGGTTTTCCTTTTGCTTTGCCTTACATGAAAACAGCAATAGCAACAATACCCATGAAACATTAAAACATATTCTCTTCATGCTAATATATTTAAAAATGATAAGCTAATTTTAACCCGCCATACCACATAGCGGTATAAGGCCCCGGTATAAAATGCGGGTCTGTTTGAGAAGCTAATGTAGGCGATAAAAACAGAAAGGTATAATAAGTATTATTTAATAAATTATCTGCTCCTACAAATGCATCAATATCAATATGTTGATGCCAAGTTTTACGATAGCCCAATTTAGCACCTAATAAGCGGTATGCAGCAGCATTATTTAAATTATCAAAAGTATAAGGCACTTTATCTACATACTGAAATGTACTATTCAAATAAATGCCCGGGGCAGTAACTATATCCATTCCAATATTTAAAAAATTTGGAGCAACTCCTGCAACTTTATTACCAGAAAAATTAAGTGTATTAGCATTGTTATTATTATCACTTTTAAAATCTATATACTTAAAATTGGAATAAGTGTAAGTAACAAAAGGTTTAACAGAACGAAAAAAGCCCTGATTAGACTGTAGGGCCAAATAGTTAACAGATAATTCGGCTCCGTTATCGCGTTGCTCACCTACATTAACTGCAAAAGTATAAAAGGGTGTAGTTTGCGTAGCAGCAACAGATTGATTAACAATTTTATTACGTACATCTAATTGAAATAAAGCTAATTGATAGGATAATTTATTATTGAAGAAACTACCTTTAGTACCCACCTCAAATTGAATGCCCATCTCGGGTTGTAAACCTGTATTTACTTTACCAATAGCCGGGATAACAACATTGCTGGTAGTTGGTGGCGTGTAGCCGGTACTTACATCAACATATACAGAATTATTTTTACTTAACATTTTTAACAAAGCAATGCGTGGCTTAACAACCGGTGTAAAGCGTTTATAACCAGATTGATCAGCATGTGTAGGATTGGCACTATTCGTTAGCATATCACGTATACTATATTCTATAAAATTAATACTACTACCGGCAGTTAGTAATATTTGTGCTGGCAAGTTTAACTTCCATTCGGTAAAAACATTATAAGTTTGAGCCTGTATTTGCAAATCTCCTCTAATACCACCCAATACTCCATTGCTTAAATTATAGGTTTTATTAAAAGAAACAGTTTTTTCAAATTGGCCACCAATAATTCCATGAATACCAACAGTGCCTGCCTTACCATTAAATATAAATCCGGTTCTTCCACCAAAAGTTAATACTGCATTATCATTAAGGCCTGCAGCAAATGGTTGATCAAGTGTGTAACCTGTAGTAAAAACGGTTGTTTGATTACTGAAATGTTGATTCATTTTTATATCATCCGTAATACCTGCTCTAAAACTTTCAATAATTACATGCGCATTATTATTTACATATTTAGGATCACTCCAGCTAATTCTTCTATATAAAGTATCACCCGGAATTTCACCTGCCAGTTCTTCATAAGAACGGCTATATGACAAATAAGTGGATATGGTCTGCTGGTCGCCCACATAAAAATCACCTTTAAATGAAGCATAATCTTTAGCAGATGCACTATGATTACGGTATCCATTTGACGTTTGATGCCCATAATTAAAAAACAATACTGAATTGCTACCTGCTGTTTCAATACGAGTATTATTTCTATATAAACCAAAACTACCAACCGTATTTTCTTCTAATATTTTAGTAGTATTGGGTTTAGGTTGAATGGAATATAACTTCACTACACCGGCAATGCCCGATCCATACAAGCTCGATTCCGGCCCCTTAAACACTTCTACCCTGCCAATGGTTGAAAAATCAATATCATCTAAAATTGTAACGCCGGTAGCATCGGTTAAAGGAATATTATTTAAAAAAACCTGATATCCCAAGCCATTAAAGTTGGTAGTATTACCATAACCGCGTATAATGATACGCTGACCCCCAGCTATACCGCGGGTTTGCATAAATACACCGGGTATGGTATTCATTTGATTTTCGGGAAATAAACCATTACCGCGTTGCAAATCATGATAGGTTAATACACCAACAGACTGTGCCTCCGTTAACTGGTTATCGCGCTTGCCTGTTGCCCAACCTGTTACCTGTACTTTATTCAAATTATCTGTAGTAGGATTCAATAAAATAAGCAACAATTTATTATTAGGCTTTACAGATATTTGTTGGGTTTCATAACCTAAACTTTGTACAATTATGTTTAAATTCTTTGCTATGAAAGGTATTTGAAACTGACCATTTTCATCTGTTACAATTTTTTGCTGATTAGGTATTATTATCACCGCACCGGGTATGGGTTGATTAGTAAGATTATCTGCAACACGACCTTGTATACTTTGTGCCGGTACATACAGCCAATATAATATGCCAAAAATATATAGCATTATTTTTTTCATAATTACAATTTGAATAATGAATAAAAAATGAGTTCCTACAATTATGCTATCCTACTAAAAAAGCATAGTAGCATAAACGAAAAAAAGATTAGCAAAGAATTTCTCGGGGCGGAGGCAAAACAACAGAAGCTGGGATAAGATATAAATATTCCATAAAAAATGGATGCCAATGGCATGCATTTACTAATTCATAAGAAAGATGAAATACACTTGGCTGATAGAAATATGAAAATATTTGAGAGAAGGATAGTTTGTTTGGTTTTCCGGCATCTTGTTTATTTTTTTGGAGCGCAAAATGTTGCAGATCAATACAATTTTCAGCTTCATCGGGTAAACAGCAAATGGTTACCGTTTTGTTACTATATTGAATATGCACGACGTCATATAACAAACCATTATATGTAAACTCATGATTTTTGTCATTCCAAAAAAAATTAGGTTGCTCAATATTACCTTCCACATCAACTTGCCATGCAAAATGGCAAGCAGCTTCTGTATCCGGATGATGATCAATAAAGCGTTTCATTTCGGTTTTTATGTGCATTTTATATAACACATACCATAAATGATAGCCACCCATATATATAAGTAAGACAGAAAGGAGTAATATGGACAGTATTTTTCTCATGTTGCAGGCACGAAAATTAATGAAACCTACAATGCCATGCAAATATTTTAAACAAAGGGGCTAACTGCTATTAACCTTGTGCTTAATGAATGGTTGTTGGGGTATTAAACTGTGTAACTTTTACCCAATCTACCAGCATCATTGCTTTTTTTTGTTGAATTTGTTGAACGGTTGTTTCGGGAAGTCCAAGGTAAGGTGTTTTTATACCATTAACGCCGGCAGGATAATTACCACCCAAAGCAAAATTTAAAATTAAATATTTGTAGTTACTAAAAGCCCATTCACCATATTTAGCA
>JAGWPI010000156.1 GCA_028877005.1 Bacteroidota bacterium
GCGGATCACCTGGAAAAGCATACCCCTCCGGAGCAATGCGATTTTTCCAGGAATCAACACGCCAGTTTTTTAATGCTTTATTTTCTTCTTCGGCAGGCATCATAGAAATATATTGTGCAATGCGCACTTTATTTTTACTATTATTGGGCCTGATGCCATGCGGTTGCAAGCTGTTAAAGATGAGCAAATCACCTGCTCCCATTTTTACCTTCACCAATTCAAATCCCGTTATATCCGGTTTAAAATGATCCCGGTTGACTGGTTGTGTGGTTTTCCAGGTATCATAGGTTCTAAATAATTCCGGAACACATTGAAAACCGCCCATCTCTGCATCTGTTTGATCGGCCAATGCCAGTACACCCTGCACATTTACCGGTTTTGTTTCTGGATCATAATCCCAATGAATAAAGCCTTTGTATTCAAAACCTGGCCTAATGGGGAAATTTAAATTCGCCCGATCAATGGTTACCCATAATTTTTCCGTTCCCCAAATATCTACAAATGCATCATATACACGCTGTGTCATACGGTTATTCCATAAATGTTGGTGGTTATATACTTCCACCATACCGGTATTAATGAGTTCTTTCATTTGCATGTCGGCGCGGGGTGCCGAATACCAGGTTGCAGGGTTATTGGGATCTTTTTCTTCAAACTCCCATAAAAACTGAGCTGTTGCTAAAGCCTGTTCTCGCGGTACGGCATTTTTAATAACAATATAACCATTGGTTATCCAAAACTGCCAGTCTTCCTCACTAAGTACGCGTAATGATTTACCATTGCTTCTGTCATTCAGTTTATGTTGACTTGATTTTGTTACAGAAGGGTTCCCGGGAATATCTTTATGTGCGTTTGTGGGCACCATTACTGCTGCCATTGTTTTTTCCTGCATACGCTAAAAATTTTTACAATGAATGAATCGTTTTTTAAGTGAATAAACGGTATAAAGTATTAAACCCCATAGCAACCGTTATTTTCATGCAATAAAAGTACAAGTGCAGAAGTAGGGTTACAAATAGCCCATTGGCCAATTTATATGCTATATTGATATTTTTTTTCGATAAATTACAGTTTGTTTACAAATACAGCACCATGCGGGCTAAAAGAGAAAACTGCGAAACCGGCCCTGACAGTTCATTGCGGATTTTGCAGAATCCTAATTTAAATGATATTTTTTACTGGCATTTTCATCCGGAATATGAAATTGTATATGTAGAATCACCTAAGGGCTTAAGGCATATTGGTAATCATATTTCCAATTATGAAGGCAGTGATCTGGCATTGATTGGTCCCAATATACCACACCTCAATTTTGATTATGGTGTTAAAAACAAAGTAGAAACCGTTGTTATTCAAATGCGGGAAGATTTTTTGGGGAATGGAATAATTTCTATTTCGGAATTTGGTGCTATTAGAACCCTGCTTGAACTGGCAAAGGAAGGTCTGGTTTTTTATGGCGATACAAAATTGAAGGCAGGAACGCTTCTAAAAGAAATACGAACATTACCACATTTTGAAAAATTAATCCGGTTATTGCAGGTACTTCAACTTTTAGCAAATAGTGATGAAAAAGAAACGCTGCATGTAAAACCCGTATCTGTTTCAGTATTACAAAAAGAAAATCAACGCTTGCAGCAGGTTTATCAATTTATTGAATTACACTATCAGCAATCGATTGACGTAAAGGATGTAGCCAGGCTATGCAGTTTAACTACTGCAGCGTTTTGCAGATATTTTAAAAAAGCAACACATTTCACTTTTACTGAATTTCTTAACCAATACCGCATCAATCAGGCAAAAAAATTATTGCTGTATCATCAAAACATTACCAATGTTTGTTTTGAGTGTGGCTTTGGCAATATTTCACATTTCAATAAAACCTTCAAAGCTGTTACCGGAGTAACCCCTTCTGTTTTCAGAAAGCATTATTTAGGGTCTTCACGTAAATAAGAAATCCACATCAGGCAAGGATTTGTGAGAAAATAATAAATGAAAAACCCCACAATGGCACAAAAAATGCTCAAAGTGGGGCAGTTTAATTTTCAAACATGGCAAATTTATTATTTTCTCACCAACAACTGCTGCACGAAAAATTTTTACAAACTGATTTGGGAAAAATTTATTTGGCGATTCCTTTTGACGAGTTAGCGGCCACTCTTCCTCGTCCTGCTCATAGCAAAAGTGGATTGGGTCGCAAGCCCTGGTTTGATGTGAAAGGCGGTATTGCTTTGCAATTTCTAAAACATTATTTGCAGCTCAGTGATGAGTTGCTGATGCAGCGCATCAATACAGATTGGAGCATGCAATTGTTTTGTGGCATTCTGTTGCGTCCTGATGAAAAGATCAGCGATATGAATCTGCCCGGTTGGTGGCGCAGTTATATCGGCAGGCATTTGAATATAGATGAGATGCAAAAACAGTTTGCTGCGTATTGGAAACCTTTTATGTACGAGATCAATGTAGGCATGCAGGATGCGACCTGTTATGAGAGTCGCATCAGTTTTCCCACTGATGTAAAACTGATCTGGAACTGTTGCCACCAAACCTATTTGATGATACAGCAGAGCAGAAAATTATTGAAGCTGCGCAAGAGCCGCATGAATTATTTGAGGCAAAAACAAATTTTTCAATCATATCAAAAAACAAAAAAGAAAACGAGACGTGCTGAAAAGAAGGTTCGTAAAAAATTGTTGAAATTTTTATTGAACCTGATTGAACATCTGAACCGTTTGCAACAAAAACATCAAACTCTGTCGCAAAAGCAAACGTCAAAGATGAGCCATATTATCAAAGTGTATGAACAGCAGCATGGAAAACTTTATGGTCAGGTTCAGGAAATAAAAAATCGTATTGTATCACTTAGCAAACCTTACATCCGTCCTATTGTCCGGGGCAAAGAAACAAAGACTGTGGAGTTTGGTGCCAAGGTAAATATATTGCAGGTGGATGGAATTAATTTTATTGAGCATCTCAGCTATGATGCATTTAATGAAGGAACTCGAATGCAAAGCGGCATTTATTTGCAGCGAAAACTTTTTGGCAAATGCTCGCATCACTCAGCCGATCAGATTTACGCTACCAATGCGAATAGAAAATATTGCAAACAAAATAATATTGTAACGAATTTTACTCCCAAGGGCAAACAAAAAATACAACACATAGAGCAGGCTGCTACTCTAAGAAAAACACTCAACATTGCAAGAGGAACTATTTTGGAAGGAAGCTTTGGCAATGAAAAAGAAAATTATTTTCTCAAAAAAATCCCTGCCCGCAATCAAACCACAGAAACCTGCTGGATCTTTTTCGGCATCTTCACCAGCAATGCAGTAAGAATGGCAGACCGTATAGCTGCCGCACAACTGCATGCAAGAGCAGCGTAAAAAAAATTTAATCAATTGCATAACTCATTGCAAAAATGAGAAGGAACTGCCATGCCCTGGTTAAAAAAAATCCGCAGTAAACCAGAAAAAAATCATCATTTGAATTACCGACAGCAACAAAGCCATTTCAATTTTACAACTCAAATGCCTTTATTATCATTTACAGGAAGACCCTTTTTAAACAGCTAACATTAAAGCAAGCGCTACATTCAATAATGCTGCAAATTAATGTGGCTGATTGTTTTTTATTTCCAAAGCATGCAATACTGCCGGAAACAAAGCTTCCATGTATTCTGTTGCACCTCCGGTAGAACCGGGTAGTGTTAATACCAAAGTGTTTTTAATAAAACCGGCAACACTTCTCGACAGCATGGCATAAGGCATTCGTTCCTGA
>JAGWPI010000157.1 GCA_028877005.1 Bacteroidota bacterium
CAAATGAAACAGGCTAATTTAGATACCAATGTTATTTTATTTAGTATGTGGACAGAAGCCATTAAAAACTTTGCCGAAGTAAGCAATGGCAATGTTATTTTTTTAGATGGTAGCCCTGAGGGAATGGATAAAAATATGCAACAAATTAAAGCGATGCTGCAAATGAAGACCAATAAGCCTTAATATTGGTGTGCACTATATCTGGCATTGTAGTTGCTATTGCTATCCATTGCCAAATGTGTAAAAGCTTTGCTAAAACGCAAAGGCTGCACAATTTTATGCACAAGTATCCTGTTAAGTTTGTTTAGCATTTACTTTAGTGTTACCATAAAAAATTACCAGCATGTTTCATTTGCTTCAGGTTGCTGCAACACCCATTGCAGATACATTACATAAAGCCGCTACAGCCATTCCTCCGGTAGAAGAAAAAATTTCTATGTGGGATATGCTGCAGAAAGGAGGTTTTATCATGTATCCTTTGTATTTTCTGTTGGTGTTGGCGCTATTTTTCTTTTTTGAGCGGCTCATTGCCATTCGTAAAGCCTCTAAAATTGAACCCAATTTTATGAGTATTATACGTGATAATATTCTTACCGGCAACATTAGTGCTGCCCGTAGTCTGGCAAAAAATACGCCCAATCCGGTAGCTAAAATGATCGATAAAGGTTTGCAACGCATTGGTAAACCCATTGATGCCATTGAAAAAAGTATGGAAAATGTAGGTAAATTAGAAATGTACAATATGGAACGCAACTTATCTGTTTTATCGCTGATAGCAGGTATTGCCCCCATGTTTGGATTTTTAGGAACCATTGTAGGAATGGTACAATTGTTTTATGGCATTGCCTCAACCGGAGAATATACGCTGAATACCATTGCCGGGGGTATTTATACTAAAATGGTAACCAGTGCTACAGGATTAATTATTGGTTTAATGGCATATGTAGCATACAATTATTTAAGTACACAAATAGATAAAACCGCCAATAAAATGGAAGTGGCTAGTGCAGAGTTTATTGATATATTGCAGGAACCAACCAAATAAAAGTTGAGAAAGATTTTGTTACCGGCTGCAGAACTTTGGGCGTCGCACACTGCAACTGCAGTATAAGGATCAGCTTTTCAATCATAAATAACCGTTTTTATACTCATGAACATACGCCAGGGAATCAGAAAACGACATGCAGAAGTGCACACCGGTGCTTTAAACGATATATTGTTTATTCTGTTACTGTTTTTTTTAATTGTTTCTACTTTGGCCAATCCCAATGTAATAAAAGTAGCCAACCCCAAAGCAAAAAGCGATACCAAAGCCAAACAAACTGTTGTAATTACAGTGGATAAAGATCAAAATATCTACATTGGACAAAAATTAGTGCCATTTGATCAGTTAGAATCACAATTACAGGCCTTTTTAGCCAAAGAAACTGATAAACCTTCGGTAGTAATTAATGGCGATAGTACTTCACATTTAGGTACTGCCATAAAGGTAATGCAGGTAATCAAAAAGTTAGGTGCTACACCGGTTGTTGCAGTTGATAATAATGGTGTTCAATAGATTATCAAAGCGCATCAACTTTTAGGAACTACCCTGTCTTTTACATAAGTTATTTGCGTTTTGCCATGTGCCTTCGGCTTACCATCTTCTCCTAAGTTCACAAATACTAATTTATCAATCGTCAATATTTGTTCACGGGTTAATTTATTGCGTACCTCGCAGCGCATGGTGATAGAGGTTTTGCCAAATTCGGTTGCAATAATGCCAATCTCAATAATATCGCCTTGTTTAGGTGCATTTACAAAATTAATTTCTGAAATATACTTTGTAACCACTTTTGTGTTTTCTAGTTGTATAATGGCATATATCACGGCTTCTTCATCAATCCATTGTAACAGTCTGCCGCCAAACAAAGTATGATTCGGATTTAAATCTTCCGGTTTTACCCATTTTCGGGTATGGAAATTCATTTCTTCTGATGCCATATTGCATGTATTAATTTTTTAAAGCAGGTTCTATCAAATCCCATTTATTGCCATACAGGTCTTCAAATACCAATACGGTACCGTAAGGTTGAGCTTCCGGTTCCCGAATAATGCGGATTTTGTGCTGTTGCAAATTTTCATAATCACGCTGCAAATTATCTGTATGCAGAAACAGAAATACTCTTCCTCCGGTTTGGTTTCCAATCATATTTTCCTGTTGTTCGTTTGCGGCTTTGGCCAGCAATAACCTGCATCCTTTACTGCCGGGTGGCGCTATCACCACCCATCTTTTAGATTCTGTTAAAACTGTATCTTCTATTAAAGTAAACTGTAATTTTTGGGTATAAAAGGCAATGGCTTCATCATAATCACGCACCAGCAAAGCCATTTGTACTATTTCCTGTTTCATTCCTTTCTCATTTAATCCTGCTCATTTATTCTAAATCTCCCAATCATATTAAAAATTGCATCAAGCCTAATTACGAACGGGTTTCCCTGTTTTTAATACACTTTGTATACGCTCTAATGTTTTCTTTTCACCACATAAACTTAAAAATGCTTCGCGTTCTAAGTCTAATAAATATTGTTCAGATACCTGGGTGGGGGCACTTAAATCGCCACCGCACATCACATGTGCCAATTTGGTGGCTACCAGGGCATCATGATCGGTTA
>JAGWPI010000158.1 GCA_028877005.1 Bacteroidota bacterium
GTTTTATAATCTACTACATTTACCGCTTTCCCATCAAATTCTAATTTATCTAATTTACCTTTTAACGGTACACCATTGATGACAATATTTTTAATGGTATGTTCTACTACAACAATTTTATGCCAGACTAAAATATTTTCCTGATAATAGTTGGTTAATACTTGTTGGCCATACTCCAATCTTCGCTCAAATTGCTCCCGGGTAAAACTTTCGCGATGGCGTTGCATATACCATTCAAAATCGGCTATAAATTCCTGCAGTGAAGGGAATTGATTATTAGGATCTTCCTTCATTTTTTTAAACAATTTTTCCAGTGCATAGTGAACTGCTGAACCAAATTCAGTTGATTCATTTTTAGGTGAAGGAATTCGAATTAAATTTTTAAAATAGAACTCAAGCGGACATTTTAAATAATTATTCAATGCTGTTACATTCATTACAAATTTTTCGAGCAGGCGGTTGATTACATCCGTTTCTAGTTTATCAATTTCTGGTGCAATAATATTGGCAAAACTAAGCACCTGAAAATCTGCAATAGTTGCCGCATCCAAAGTCTTCTTTTCAATGGTTACACTATTGTGCTCCATCATTTCTGCAATAAACATGGAAGGTTCGAGTAATTTGCCATCACTTTTATATGTAGCATAGCTTACTATTAAATATTGTTCTGCGCGGGTAAGTGCCACATAAAATAAGCGACGTAATTCTTCTTCCTCATTATGCTTAGGGGCAGAAGTAAAAAGGGTATCTGGGAAACTATACCCATCACTTTGCTTTCGCTTTTTTTCCCAAAAAGGGGCATTACAACCTGCAAAAAAAACATAAGTAAACTCTAGCCCTTTAGATCCGTGCGCTGTTAAAAAATTAACCCCCTTATCGTTTCCATTCACCTGTACTAAAGGCAATGAAATTTTTTCGCTTTGCATTAATTGAATAAGAGATACAAATTCTGTTAGCGATAAAAAAGGATTGCGATGGGTTTCTTCTTTTACAAAATCGAATAAAGCGGTAATTACCTGCAATGCATAAAACTTATCAGGTTGTTGCATTATGTGTTGTATAATACCTGTTTCTGAAATGACCATTTCAAATAAATGTTGCAGGGTAACATTAGGTACAGCAGCAATCAGTTTTTCGATGATAAAAGAAACTTTTTTTAAAGCTGGATGTAGTGATTCAGTAAATAAATCTTTAGCCGGCGCATTGGCTTTATCGTATAATAATTTTCGAATGGATGTTTTTTTGGTAGTATATTTCAAATCGGCCACTTCTACAGTTAGGGTAGCAATTTCAATAGGTGGAATTTGAAACCAATTAAAATGCAAAATTTCAAATAACATTTCATCGCCTCCATAGGGCGTATCATGTTCAGCAGCTATATATTCTAATAGGAAAAGTATTTTTTTTGCTAATGGGATGGTGAAAATATTGACATGTTTTTTGGTAAAAACGGGAATATTTTTAAGAGCACAATATTTAGCCAATTCTTCGCCAAATTTGTGTTCTTTATAAATTACTGCAATCTTTCCCGGTGCAATTCCTTGTTGCAAAAGGCGCTCTATTTGAAGCGTGATACCTATCATTTCTGCCTGTTGATTTTCATATTCCTGTACAACAGGCAGTTGCTTCATTTCACTAATATGAGGATTAGCGGCAGATAACTCTTTTGATAATCCTTTTACTTGTTTTACCAAACGCCCTTCATTGCGATCTATAAGAGATTTCGCCGTATTTAAAATAGGTTGAATGGAACGATAATTTTTGGTGAGCACAATTCTTTCTAAACTATTTTGGTATTGCTGTGCGAAAGTGAGCATGTTTTCAATATTAGCACCCTGAAAACGGTAAATACTCTGGTCATCATCACCAACTACAAAAATATTGGGATCTTCCCAGTAATTAATAAGTAATTGAACCAGTTTATTTTGTGTACCGCTAGTATCTTGGTATTCATCTACTAAAATATATAAGAATTTTTCTTGATATTTTAATAATAAACCCGGATTTTGTTCAAATGCCTGAATTACCCATTTAATCATATCATCAAAATCGTAGCGGTTGTTTTGTTTCATCATTACCTGAAAACGGTCAAACTCTTTCACAGCAGCACAAAGTTTTTCCATTTTATCTTTTTCCTCTTGTATTTGTTTTTCTTTTAAATCGCCAGGATTATTACGTCCGGTTTTTCTTTTATAAATAAATTCTTCACGATTGGGCAAATCATTCAAATATGTATCAATAGCAGAAAGGATATATTCAGGTGTCCATCCTTCTCTTTTCATGATACTGAATAGTTTCTGCAAATTTTCAATTTCAAAATAAACATCACCTCTATAACGTTTAAGCGGATGATTCTTGGGAAAAGTATCAATTAGTTGTTTAAGCAATGCAGTAAGTTCCAAATCTGAAATAGGATCAAGCACATTTTTTTCAAATAACGATAAATTTTCTTGTATAATATCATTACAGAAAGCATGAAAGGTATAAATGTTCACTTTATAAGCATCGGGCCCAATAAAACTCATGAGGCGTTTACGCATAGCCACAACACCTGCATCAGTATAAGTTAAACAAAGAATATTTTCAGGCAAGGTATCTGTTTCCAATAAAATTTTTCCGATACGTGCAGATAGAATTTGTGTTTTTCCCGTTCCCGGACCGGCAATAACCATTACTGGCCCTTCAATTTTATCAACAGCTTTCTTTTGTTCTTCATTTAATTGATCATAAATTTTCTTAAAATTTTCATTGAGTTGCATAAAGGAAAATATTTATTAATGTCAATAAGTTCGTATAACCTCCCACCAATCTATATGCAAATATCTATGATATGCAGATGTAAGGATACACGATTAAATAAAATTACAATCATTCCCATTTTTTGGCCAAAAGATTAGGAAACTTTGTTAAATTTTGACTATATTTAATTATATAGATTAATTATAATTAATAATTACTTAATGAAAATTATGTATCTCATTCTTTTTCTCTTTGTGATTATTGTGTTGCTATTTTTTTTATTGGCGCCGGGCATTGTTAATCGTAGTATGAATAAAACAGTACATAAAAATGTGGCAATACAAGCTGTTCGTTGGTATGATACTATACCTTTTATTGCCGATTTACATTGTGATGCATTATTATGGAACCGTAATTTATTGAAAAGAAGTAATGATGGGCATGTAGATATACCAAGAATGCAAGAAGCTAATGCGGCATTTCAGGTATTTACCATTGTTAGTAAAACCCCAAGGGGTATAAATATAGAAAATAATTCAGATAAAACAGACCAAATTGCTTTACTAAGCTTTGCACAACTTAAACCAATTCAAGATTGGTTTAGTATTAAAGCAAGAGCAATACATCAATGCAAACAACTACATTATTTTGCACAACAATCAAATGGCAAATTTCGGGTAATAACCAACCAAATAGAATTGCAAAAATTTATTAACGACAGAAAAACAAATCATCTATTAACGGCAGGTATGTTGGGGATAGAGGGTGCGCATTGCTTAGAAGGTGATGTGCAGAACCTAGACACCTTTTATAAATTAGGAGTTCGCTATATTGGACTTACCCATTTTTTTGACAATGATTTTGGAGGTTCAGCACACGGCATAATAAAAGGAGGATTAACAGAAAAAGGGAAACTACTCATTAGTAAAATGCAGGATTTGCATATTATTATTGATTTAGCACATGCATCGCCAAAGTTATTTGATGATATAGTGCAATATTCAACCGGGCCGCTTATTGTTTCACATACCGGTGTTAAGGGTACTTGTAATAATACTAGAAACTTAAGTGATGCGCAAATTGATGCTATTGGTAAAAGGAATGGATTAATAGGTATAGGCCTTTGGGAAACAGCGGTATGTGGTACAGATGCAGCTGCAACTGCAAATGCCATAAGCTATGTAGCCAATAGAATTGGTATTAACAAAGTAGCACTTGGCTCTGATTTTGATGGCGCCATTACTACCAGCTATGATATTACCGGTTTTCGTGCCATTGTGAATGCTTTAGTAGATAAAGGATTTACTCGTAAGGAAATTGAACAAGTAATGGGTGGCAATGTTCGTGATTTTTTATTGAACCATTTACCCAAAGAATAATCAATCACCTTTCATGTGTATGCATATCCATGCCCGGCATATTCGTCTGCATTTTATCTCCATGCTTAAAAACCGCTTCACTATTTAATAAATAAGTGCCATTAGTAACCACCACATCGCCATTTTTTAAACCTTTTGTAATAAGAATAGCGGTGCTGTTTTGTGTGCCTGTTTGCACCATTCGCTGCTGAAAGGTATGATAGGCTGTTTGTATCCACACAATATTCATATTACCATATTGCAGTACCGAATGCAAAGGCAACATAAGTCCATTTTGCTGATGAGCGCTTGTAATTACATAAGCAGGCATACCTGGCTTTAATTGTCCTTTTACATTTGACAAAGCAATTCTTGCCAATACCACACGTGTATCAGCAGTCATTTCAGGATTGATAAAATTAATTTTCCCCTTCAAAATAAGACCGGGAAAATCTGGAAACTGTACATTAACGGTAGTGCCCTTACGAATTGTTGATAAATTAGCTGCATACACTTGCGCTTCTACCCAAATGGTAGACAAATCAGCAACTTTCAAAACAGTAGCACCTTCTGTTATATATTGTCCTTGCACTACAGGTAATTCAGTAATAACCCCGGAAACATTACTGTAAAAGGTAGTGATGGGGGATATTGTTTTTTCTTTTAATAAGCTACTGATTTGCTGTTCAGTCATTCCCCATAACAACAATTTATTTTTTGCACTTTGTAATAATTGAGCTACCTGAATAACACTATTGTTTAACTGATGCTGTTGTTGATATAGTTGTACATATTCCTGTTTGGCGTTGTTCAATGTTTCACTGTATAGATCAAACAAAGGCTGACCAAGTGAAATGCTAGCACCTAACTGTTGAAAATACAATCGATCAATTCTTCCGGTAATTCTGGCACTCACACTATTGATGGCTGACTGGTTGAAAACAACCGTTCCTGTAAGTATTATTTTATTTTCAATACAACCATTTTGAATGGTATCGGTTTTAATATTACCCAATTGCATTTGTTCATCAGTTAACACAATTTCATTTGAAGTAGTCTGTTGTTTTTTTACTGCAATCAACTCCATATGGCAAATAGGGCAATTACCGGAATGATTTTGCACTACCTGAGGATGCATACTACAAGTATAATAAGTATCTGTATCTGTTTTGGTTTGCTCGTTTTCTTTACAGGCATTGAATAAAAACAACAATAAA
>JAGWPI010000159.1 GCA_028877005.1 Bacteroidota bacterium
AGGAATAGCACCCGGATTAGCAACACGTGCTATGGGTAGTTGTAAACGATTCATATCATACAATCTATCGCCCTCAAACGCTAATTCCTTTCTACGCTCGGTAACTATAGCTTGTAACAATAAAGGACCTGTTAATACATAAGGTGCAGCAATAGGATCACGCTGTGCCAGTAAAGCATTTAAATACTTCAAAGCATCAGGTTCATTGTTAGGTAATGAAGCTTCGGCTGCAATTAAGTATACTTCACTTAAACGAATTACTTTTAAGTTATCACGATCTGTATTTTGTGCATTGGGAAATTTAGTAACAATGTAAGCTGGTGAGCCACTTTTGGTTGTACCGGGTACTAACAATCCTCTACGCACATCTGTTGATGAATACAAATTGTATAACTGACTTGAGCAATAGATATCATTATAACCATTATAATATATGCCACCTAAATCGTCAAACCCATTATTATTAATAGCATCACAATCTACTTCAAACATGGTTTCAACAGCATCAGTTCGGGCAGCTGGGTTTTTCCAAAAAGCAGCATAGTTATTGGGTGTAACCAATGTAAATGGGCTATTATTAATTACATCAACTGCTGCATTTTTAGCATCCGTATTGTCGCCCATGTATAAATAAGCACGTGCCAATAACCCTTCGGCAGCATATTTACTAATTCTTACAGAGCTACTATAAGCAGGCGCATTGGCAACAGCCATTTTTAAATCGCTGATAATTTGGCTGTATACTTCACTAACTTTATTGCGTGCAGGAAACAGATTGGGATTAAAATGTAGAATAATGGGAACACCCAAAGAAGTTGAATCAACGGTGTAGGGCTTGGCATAAATATTTACCAATTTAAAATATAGCAAGCCTCTAATAGCATAAGCCTGTGCTTTAATAGCAGCTACATTAGGCCCACTAACATTTGCATCAATAATATTGTTTACGCGCAAAATGTCAATGTACGCCTGATTCCACATTTCTCCAACAACACCATCACTTGAAACTACACTGTAATTGTATTGTGGCAAATAGCGACCTGAATTCTTGGTTTCCACATATGTATTATCAGCCTGTAAATCACCAATTACAGGGAAATCTCTACCATATAATGCCACTGCTCTTAAGCCGGAATAAGCACCATTTAAAGCATCCGACAAACCTGATTCAGTATTAATGGCCTGTGATGCAGGCACAGAATCACTAGGCGATTCATTTATGAAATTCTTACTGCATCCAGCCAATAGCATAGTTAGCGTGGAAACATAAATTGTGTATCGTTGAATAATATTTTTCATTTCTTTACTATTTTAATTCAATTAAAACAATTCTCAACATATTAGTTGATTGTAATACGAGATTATAGTCCAATTTTTATACCACCTGCAATTGTTTTCGGAATAAATACTTCCAAATTTCCAATTCCATTAATGCCAGCTTCGGGGTCAAATGGTACATTTTTATCTACACCAAAGGTGAATAAATTGGTACCTCTAACATAAATTGTTACATTTTTTAAATAAGCTTTTTTCATTAATGATGCGGGTAATACATAGTTCAATTGAATATTTCTTAAACGTACATAATCGCCTTTGTAAATATATCTGGTTGATGCACGATAGCCATTTTTATTACCACCATAAATTATTTTAGGCACATTGGTAATATCACCGGGATTTTTCCAAGCATTTAACTGGGTATTCATTTGATTGAAGGCACCATAATAGGCACCATCACTATTTAAGTAAGAACCCCATTGGTCATACAAATAGTTGCCATAATTATAAAATAATTGGGCATCTAAAGAGAAGTTTTTGTATGTAAAACTATTGTTGAAAGAACCATAATACTTGGGAGCTGCTGAATAGCCTGTTAATGCTAGTTGTGTGGCAGAATAATTATTGGTTTTGGTTTTTCTTGTGCCATCTGTATACCAATTAGGATCACCATTAGAAGGATCAACACCTGCCCATTGGCGTAAGTAGAACTCTTGTAAATCATGACCAACTGTGTAATAAAACGGGGAAGAACTAATTGATTTATTTTGGTATAATGATTCAACCCTATTTTTATTGTGTGCAAAATTGAAAGAGACTGTCCAAGAAAAGTTTTTAGTTACAATTGGCTTACCACCAACGGTTATTTCAATTCCTTGATTGCGGATACTTCCTACATTACTTAACTGCCCGCCAGGAAAACCGGAAGTGGGCGATAATGTGGTGTTGGCCAATAAATCAGAAGTAGTTCTACTATAAAAGTCAACTGTTCCAAACAAACGATCTTTAAAAATACTAAAATCAACACCCACATCGAAAGGCTTATTTTTCTCCCAGGTTAAATTTGGATTACCAATATTAGAAGGTGCACTGCCCGGAATTCCGGTATAGTTATTCCCATAACCATAAGTAGCCAATGCCTGATAATTACCAAAACCCAATGAATTACCATTAGAGCCATAAGAGGTGCGTAATTTCAATAAATTAACCCAAGTAATATTCTTCATAAAGTTTTCTTCATTCACATTCCAAGTAGCGCCAACAGAAAAGAAATTACCATATCGATTATTTATCCCAAAAACAGAAGATCCATCTCTACGGAAACTACCACTAATAACATAACGATTTTTGTAATTAAAATCTGCATTTGAGAAGATGGAATTGGTGGCATTGCCACTAGGCAAAGCATATGCAGTAGTAGGGGTTGCAGCAGAAGCCAAATAATTTAAAGCCAAGGTGCCCGGGAAACCCTGTGCAGCCGATTGTAAAGTGTAGTATTTATATTGTTGCGCCTCATAACCTAATTTCACATCAAAATAAACATCATTGGCCTTGTTTAAGTTTTGCCTAAAGTCGGCAAAATTGCTCCAAGTCCAGTCAAAAACTCGGGTATAAGCAGAAAACGCATCCCCTCCGTGGGAATAGCCATCTCCGTAAAAAGGGTTTCTATACTGATCTTCCTGTATGGTAAAATATTCACCGGAATATCTACTGGTAAATTTCAGATTTTTCAATATTTGAAATTCGCCGGAAACATACCCTCTTAATGTAGTTTGTTTGGCAGTGTTTTTATTATAGGCGGCCTGAACCAGTGGGTTATATATGCCACCATTTAAAGGAAATTCACCTGCTGCATCATTGTATTTCAATGAACCATCCGCATTACGAGGACTGTACCATGGCAATAAGAAAAATGACTCTAATACTGGATTTGCAAAGGCACCTCCATTAGCTGGTGTTGATTGTTCACTAGTACTTCCGTTTAAACCTGTGGCAAAAGTAATTTTGTCAGTAGCATGGTGTGTTACTGAAATACTTCCATTATATCTTTTAAAATAAGTATTTAAAGTTGTACCATCCTGATTAAAATAACCGCCACTAGCATAAAACTGGGTTTTATCATTCCCACCACTCAAACTTAAATTATATTGCTGTTGTGCTGCATGTGGCTGATTGACTACATTAAACCAGTTGGTATTTACTGTAGAGTCAACACCAAAGCCATTTACCGGGTCAAAAATAATGGCATTAGCATCATTATTGTTGGCGGCATAACCGGCATTAATTAATGCTTGTTGGTATACTGTTACAGATTGTGGTGTTGTTAATGGCTTTACACTTGGGTTGTATGCCCTAGTATTATCGCCAATTTCAGTACTAAAATTAACTCTGGTTTGTCCGGCTTTGCCCTTTTTTGTAGTTACCAATATTACACCGTTAGCAGCTCGTGAACCATAAATAGAAGTAGCAGCAGCATCTTTTAACACCGTAATACTTTCAATATCATCGGGATTAATAGAACTTAGCACGTTGGCTGTAGTAGTATTCACTGTAAAATCGCCGGTTGAGGCAATAACTCCATCAATTACCCAAAGTGGTGATGCACTTGCATTAATAGAACCAATACCCCTAATACGAATATCGGTAGCAGAACCGGGTGCGCCAGATGAAGAAGTAGATTGCAAACCAGCAACAGCACCTTGCATGGCTTTATCTACAGAAGTAAAAGGCCTATCCGCAACATCAGATCCTTTAATTGTTGCTACAGAACCGGTAACATTTGTTTTTTTCGTAGTGCCATAAGCTACAACCACCACTTCCGATAAATCGGATGAGCCTGACTGCATTTGCACACTCATGTTATCGCGAATCGGCAACTGTAAAGGTGCAAAATTAATGGCTGAAAATGAGAGTGTTTTAGCAGATTCAGGAACCTTTAAACTAAATGTTCCGTCTGCATTGGAAGTAGTACCTAACTGGGTACCCTTTACCAAAACAGAAACACCTGATAATGGAGTGCCCTTTTCATCTACAATTTTACCTTTAATGATTTTGGTTTGTGCCAAAAGTGGTCCGGAGGCCACAATAAGACACAGAAAAAGCGTCAGCAATTTTCTCATGGTTTTTAATGTTTGGTTTAAAAAATGTGGCATTTGGGTATAACATCCTAACAATAAATAAACAACCCATTAAAACCGACTTGTTATTATTGATAGGAATTTCTTTATAAATATTTTCTATTCAACTTTTGCTATTACTCAAATTTTTTAAAAGTAAATGAGCACCAATAGTATAATTATGCTGCATAGTCTACCATAAAAAAGTTAAATAATTTTTATTTAACACAAGATGTGAAGTTATTACCAGATAAGCATTCCAGCACCTTAAACAAAATTATAATTTAATTAAAGTGCTCTTAAAATAAGATTAAAGGGAAAGGTATATGGTTCAAATAAATAATAATAAAAACAAAAAAATGCCATTACTATAACAAAACGGTTACTCTATATAAGTTAGCACAAAAGCTATATGCCTGATAAGTTGTGAGAGCGAGTGTATGAATAAATATTTTTATTTTATAATTGCTATAAAAAATGCCTTGCCCTTAACCATTCCATTACCTGATAGGGCCATTGCCTCAACCAAGGATCTTGTAAGGCCATACCAAAACCATGTCCGCCATGGTCATAAATGAATAGAGAAGCTGGAATATGATGGTTTAACAATTGTTGATAATACATTAAACTATTTTGAACAGGTACAGTTTTATCATCATCTGCCTGAATAATAATGGCTGGTGGAGTGTTTGCTGTTACATTTTTTTCTGCTGACAGACTATCGATTAATGAAGCTGAAGGATGTTCGCCTAGCAGCATCTTTCTACTGTAAGCATGTACATAAGGTTCTTCCATAGTAATAACCGGATAAAGTAAAATTGAAAATGCAGGTTTTACTTTATTAGAGTTCGAAGCATTAAGAGTAGCAATACTTGCAGCTAAATGTCCACCTGCGGAAAAACCCATTATACCAATTTTATCTTTTTTAATATGAAAAGAATCTGCATGTTGATAGATATACCTAAGCGCTTGATTTGCATCATTATATTGAGCCGGGTATTGATGTCCTTCCAAAGCATCATTGTTTAACCTATAATGTAATACAAATACAGCAATA
>JAGWPI010000160.1 GCA_028877005.1 Bacteroidota bacterium
GCATGCTTTTTTTTCATTGCTGTTGCTTGGAGTACTTCTTAACTGCAAGAATCAAATTATTGATCTAAATGTAAGTAACTGTTTTTAATTATTCAATTTTTGTGCAAAATGTTTTAAAAACAATCCATTTGCTTATAAAATTTCCTGCCTATTTTAGAAATGGTCTGCAAATTCTGTTAGTTATGATTTATGGCCATCTAAAATAGCATAGTTTAAGCTTAGCTATATCATAGTATCTTTATATAGTTAGTAATACCTTAGCCAATGCGTTTAAAAAATGATGCCTTCATTGTATTAAAGCAAGCAATAGCAGCGGTTCAGCCCAATGTGTTATTGAAAAGTATACTTTGTTTTCAAAATGGACAATTATCTGTTGAACAACAATCGTTTACACTTTTGCCCAACGGAAACATGTATGTAATAGCTGTGGGCAAAGCTTCTGCAGCTATGGCACAGGCAGTTGAAGGCATATTGCTTGAACATGTTTCGGGCGGGTTAGTAGTCACAAAATATGGTCATGCACTTCCTTTAAAAAAACTACAACTTATAGAGGCAGGACATCCAATTCCAGATACCAATAGCTTATTAGCAGGTAAGGCGTTGTTAGATTTTTCAAAAAAATTAAAAGAAAATGATATCGTTCTTTTCCTGCTCTCCGGCGGAGCATCTGCTTTATTAGCCGATACTCCTAATGACTTAACATTATCTGCATTACAAAGTACATTTCAACTTTTGCTAAATGTTGGAGCTACAATTCAAGAAATGAATACCATACGTAAGCACTTAAGTGCCATTAAAGGCGGACAACTGGCAAGATTACTAATGCCTGCAGAAATAATTACCTTAGCTATATCAGATGTAATGGGCGACGACCCTTCTGTAATAGGTTCCGGTCCAACTGTGCCCGATAACAGCACGTTTTATAATGCTTGGACAATTATACAGCAATACGGCTTGCAACATCAAATACCTTTGTCGGTTCAACAGTATTTACAAAAAGGAATGGTTAGGGAAATTTTAGAAACCCCTAAAAAAAATGATATTTGTTTTGATAAAACTTGGTTTTATTTATTAGGAAATAACGGCTTGGCATTGCAGTCAGCTAAAAAAACTGCACAAGCATTGGGTTATGAAACCCATATTGTTTCACAACAAATATGTGGCGAAGCCAGATTGATGGGGGAAAGTATAGTTGCACAAGCATTGGCTTATACTGGTAAAAAGCCGGCTTGTTTATTGTTTGGCGGCGAAACCACCGTTACAATACGTGGGAATGGGTTGGGCGGCCGTAATCAGGAATTAGTTTTGGCTGCAGCTTTAAGTTTACCTCCTGAATCGAATTTATTCATACTTTCGGTTGGAACAGACGGAACAGATGGACCAACTGATGCTGCAGGCGCTTTCACTGATGGGCAGCAACTGCAATTAGCGCAACAATTAGGGCTAAATGTAAAATCATATTTAGACAATAATGATGCGTATCATTTTTTTGAAAAAGTGAATGGATTGATTAAAACAGGACCAACACAAACCAATGTTATGGATATTGTTGTGGTACTAATACCATAAAAGCTGTTTATCTCATTTAAATATTTTGTATGCTGTCATTGTTGATTGCATTTATTGTTGCATTGTTTTTATTGATAATGTTGACTGTAAAGTATCGGTGGCCGCCCTTTTTTGCTTTATGCATAGCTGCTGTTGTGGTGGCAATTGGGGTGAAATTACCAATAGATACTTTTATTGCAGCAATGAAATCAGGCTTAGGTAACACTATGCAATCGCTCGGATTGTTGATTGTGTTAGGTACAACTTTAGGAACCTTATTGGAATTTACGCGAAGTACCACTGTTATGGCACAATTTATACTAAAAATAGTAGGTGAAAAAAATGCAGCATTGGCGATGAGTTTAACGGGCTTTTTGATAGGCTTGCCTATTTTTTGTGATTCCGGTTATATTGTATTAAGTGGTTTGAATAATACTTTGGCAAAAAAAACGGGTATACCTATTATTGTACTAGCGGTTTGTTTATCTACAGGTTTATTTGCTGTGCATGCATTAGTTCCTCCTCATCCGGGAATTTTGGCTGCTGCCGGAATGCTACAAGTAGATATAGGCAAACTATTGTGGATGGGAATAATAGTAGCCTTGCCAGCTATGTTAACTGGGTATTTTTGGGCAATCTATGCCAAAAAATTTTTTTTAGTTCAACCTATTACTCCTCTTGATGAGGAGGCAACCGAAACAATACAGCAATGTCCAAGCGTTATTTCCGCTTTTTTGCCGGTTATTCTTCCTATTTTACTGATTGCTACAAAATCTGTTTTGGATTCCAAAATCCCACCTACTCATTTTTTGTATTCCTGGCTTGTATTAGGTGATCCTGTTGTTGCGCTAACCATTGGTGTATTACTGTCATTAAGCAGTATTCATAAATTTGCATCAAATGCATTACAGTTAGAATTACAACATGCTGTAGAAAAAGCAGCTAACATTTTAATGATTACCTCTGCCGGCGGTGCTTTTGGTTCAGTTTTAGCAGCTACCAATATTGGTAACTATGTATCGCAATTACCATTACATCAGCTGGGTTTATTGTTCCCTTTTTTGGTAGCTGCAGTTTTAAAAACTGCACAGGGCTCTACAACTGTAGCGGTTATAACAACTGCTTCAATTGTATTCCCTTTTTTACCGGCTTTAGGATTGGCTGAAAATAGTGACCCTGCTTTTGTTGTATTAGCTATGGGTGCGGGTTCAATGGTGGTATCACATCCTAATGATTCTTATTTTTGGGTAGTGGCAAAATTTTCATCTATTGATATTAAACCAATGCTTCGGATATATACCCAAGCTACTTTGTGGATGGGTTTGGTTGCGATGGTTATAATTTATATTTTACACCAATTAATATAAATGGTTTAATTTGTTGATTGAGTAGCTGAATGATTCATTTATACCTAAGTAACGTTTTAAATAGTTTGTACTACAATTAAATCACTGTTATGCAAAAAAAAAATAGCCTTATTTTTTGCTTGTATTATCTGGTTATCGGTTTTATTGCAATTTTATTTGATGCTTCAAAACAGGGTAGTATCCATTCCCGAAACAGTTATTCGTTTTTTTAGTTTTTTTACTATTCTTACAAATACTTTAGCGGCATTTTATTTTACCGTACAGGCCTCTCATAAAAAAATATTATCTACTCCCGGATCCTTAACTGCTATTGCTGTATACATATCTATTGTGGGCTTGGTTTATCAAATAGTGTTAAGGCCGTTGTGGCAACCCGTAGGATTGCAGAAATGGGTTGATGAAATGTTGCATTCCGTTAATCCGGTTCTGGTTATTATATATTGGTTTTGGTTTGAAGAAAGGAAGAAAGTACATTATCAACAAATTTTTTCATGGCTTATGTATCCTTTGGTGTACTTGGTAGTTATTTTAATTCTTGGTTCTTTTTCAGGTTTTTATCCTTATCCATTCATTCATGTTACAAAAATTGGTTGGCAACAAACAGGAATAAATGCAGTGGGTTTGTTGTTTGTTTTTGCCGGAATGGCGTTACTTTTTGTATTTTTAGGCAAACAATTTCCTATAGTTAAAAAGGAATCTAATCATTAATAATCAATTAGTACATGAAGTATTTTACCAAAATATTCATTTGTGAAATTTTTTTTTTCATTTTTTGTTTTTCATTACAAGCACAAATTCCTGCTCCGGCAAAATCAGTTCCAAATTTTCGTTTGTATCAATTTAACGGACAGCCGTTTGTGCGTGAACAATTACCTACTAATAAACTAATTTTTTTTATTTTTTTTGATATAACTTGCGATCATTGCCAACATGTTTTTCAAGAAATAAATGCGCATTATAGTGCCATGAAAAATGTGGCAATGTATTTAGTTTCTCTTGACTCTGAAGCGGGAATGGCAAATTTTATTACCCGTTTTGCACCTAATTTAGTTGGTAAGCCAAATATTATACTCCTTCGTGATATACAAAATGAGTTCATTCAAAAATTTACACCCCGAAAATATCCCTCTATGTTTTTGTATAATCCACAAAAACAATTATTGTTATATGATGATGAACCGGCACATTTTACCCAATTTTTGGCAGCCATAAATAGAGCTGCTCATAAATGATTATGACTTTTGTCACACTAAATCCTAGCATTGAAAAGTAACTTTAGTTATTAATTCATCCTTAATTGATGCATATGTCTTATTACTTTTCAACTATAATAAATGATAGTTTTTCCAACGTCCTCCAAAAAGCTACAATGGCTTTAAAAAATGAAGGTTTTGGTGTTTTAACTGAAATTGATATGAAGGACACCCTCAAGAAGAAATTAGGAGTAGATATTGCACCTTATACGATATTGGGTGCGTGTAATCCGCAATTTGCCTATCAGGCTTTACAGGCAGAAGATAAAATTGGTACTATGCTACCATGCAATGTAATTATACAGGAAAAGGAATTAGGTAAAATAGAGGTTTCGGCAGTAGATCCTGCTGCCTCCATGCAAGCTATTCATAATGAAAAATTAAAGGAAATAGCAAGTACGGTTCGTGCTAAAATGCAAAATGTAATTCAGCAGCTTATTGAATAGGTAACACAAATTTCAATTGAACTTTTGATAAAATTGGGCATTTTTATACCTAATATCAAACGTTTGATTATTTATA
>JAGWPI010000161.1 GCA_028877005.1 Bacteroidota bacterium
CTTTTCCTTTAAAAAATAAAAAAGCCGTTGCTGCATTAATTACAATACCAATACCGGCTATAATGGCCATATTTTCACCATTAGTAGGTTCAGGTGTTTTTAAACGCATGATACTTTCCCCAATAATGGCAAACACGGCAATTAATAAAATAACGGCATTAATCAGCGATACCAATACTGTTGTTTTACGATAGCCATAAGTATAGGTTTCTGTAGCTTTTGATTGTGCCAGTTTAAAAGCCAGCATGGCCAGTAATAAACTGGCTACATCACTCAGGTTATGACCTGCATCGGAAAGCAGGGCCATAGAATGATATAGCCAACCATATATTGCCTCAATAACCACAAACAAGGTATTTAATACAATACCAATAATAAAGGCCCTGTTTAAGTTATTGAGGGTAGGGGTATGTTCATGTTGGTGGTCGTGCATGGGTATGTGTTTAGCAAAACAAGTAATGAATGGTTATGTAAATTTCCACATTTCTGTTTAAATAACCTTTCATTTATAAAATGGTATGATCGCCCATTACTTCACTTAGTGCCAATCCCCAATGCGGTATTTTACCACCTAATGTATAGTACATTTGTTTAAAGCCCATTTTTAAAGCATAAGGCGTTACGCCCATTTCTAAATGGGTTTCTTTACCACCCCACCATTCATTGGTGCGCATATAAAAACCTTTAATGCCACCCATATCGCCCATACACAATAGCTCAAATTCCATTGGTTTAATAGGCCCTTTTATTAATTTTAATTCTTGGGCAAGTGTGTTGGCCAGTACTTCTGCTTCCATATGTCCGAGAGAGCCAATTTTAGGAACTGTAATAGAAGCGGCATCACCCACAGCAAAAATGTTGGGATAATCTGGATTGCGCATATATAAATCTGTAATCACAAAGCCCATATCGTCTGTAAAGGGTAACTCTTTTAAAAACTGGTGGGCTTGCCAGTCGGGGAACAAGATGGTTACTTCTGCTTCTTGTGAACTGCCATCTATAAATTCAACGCCATCTTTATGCACTTTTTTAATGCCTTGTGTATTGGCTTGGTAGTGATAACCCATTTTATCCATCATGGGTAATAGTTGGTGCAGAATGGTTTCACCTGCATCTTCTGCAATTACTTTAGCAGGGGTAGACAAATAAACGGTACCGGCATTGCCTTTTTTATTTTTCTCAAGCCAATGCGCCATAGAGAAAGCCAATTCAACAGGAGGGCCTTCACAAGCGGTTTGTGCTACGGGTAAATTGGGTGGAAGTTTTTCGCTTTTACCCTGGTGAAATATGGCCGAAGTAATAGCAATAGGTCCGCCTTTGTATTCCTGATGTAAATAATTTCTTAATCTATTACCCAGGAAAGTATCTGTAACGCTATGGCCATAAGCTTCAAACCCTTCTATATGGTCATAAGCTAGGCGATTACCTAATGCAACCACCAAATAGTCGTACTGTATTTTCCTTATTGGATGCCCCGCCCTTTCGTTGGGTTGGTAATAAACAGTATTGGTATCCGGATCAATAGTGGTTACCTCTGCTTGTATAAATGCACTACCGTCATGCTCTAAAAAAGAGATGAATCTGTATTGTAAATCAATAGCCGGATTAATATTGGCCAATACCTGAATAGGAATATTGGGTACAAATGTGAGCAATGATTTGCGATCGATGATAGTTATTTTTGCGGAGTCTTTTACTGCAGCATGAATATATCTTGCTGTAGTAAGGCCTGCAAAGTTGCAGCCTAGTATAATGATGTGCGGTTTCGACATATTTTTTTATTTAAAAGTGTTTATGTAAGTTATTGAAAAAAGAATGCTTTGTGTGCGGGAACTGGTTATTTTTAAAACTTGTTTATTTCAGCAGGTTTGAAACATTACATCCACTTTGCAGCAAAGTTTCTAAATTCTGCACGCAACTCATTAAAGGTTTTTTCAAAAGTATCTATCTTATCTTTCACTTCTTTATGAGTGGGCATATTTCTATGGTCTGCTGTAACCGGGTTTTTTTCTATTTCTTTTTCAATCTCATTTTCATGTAATTTTATACTATGCAAAATTTCATCTATATTATTTTTTTGAACAATTAACTGATTTTGAAAATGTTCAACCAGACTTAGAACTTCTTGATGGCTATTTTTAGAAGCTATTTCTTCCAAACGATTCTGTAATATGGTAATTTCGTCAGTATAGAATTTCATTTTTGTTAACCATTCTGTATGGTCAGCATGTTGTGCATACATGTTTTCTCCTGTTTTCATGATGTTTAATTTATAATTTTTAATTGTTTTTATTGGCACACCGTTGAAAAGCCGGTAAGTGTCTTTCTTGCGAAGCTGTTCTCAATGCGTGGTAAACATTAAGTATATCTTGTTTAGTAGTGCTTTTAAGTAATGTATTGTAAAGAGCTACATTCTCCAATTCTCCTACAACTGCTGCTGCACAAGCATTCTTTACTGAGGTAAATTTTGGTGTAAGCCCAATCCATTTATTGGCTGTTGGGGTTACATTGTATTGTTGAAACAAGTTTAGTAAGGCTTCAATATGACGGGTCTCTGCCTCGCGAATGTTGATGAAAGGCCTTACTTCTCCAAAATTCTTTATTACCCAATCATAGGTTGTCCATGATTTATATTCATCATCTAGTGCTTGTTGTAAGCCAATCAGTTCTGCTTCATCCAAGTGTATCATACTTATTTATTTAGTAATTACTTTTTCAATTGGTAAAGGTTTGGTACAGAAAAACCAATCATAACAGGTGAATTCTTCTTTATTTTCCATCCTTTCTTTTGCTACACCGCACGAACCTGCTGTAGGTACAATTACATCATCACCGGGTTGCCAATCTGCAGGCGTAGCAATGTTGTAAGTATCAGCAGTTTGCAAGGCAATTAATGCTCTTTTTAATTCATCAAAATTGCGACCCATAGAAAGCGGATAATAAATAATGGCGCGAATCATGCCATTAGGATCAATAAAAAAAACGGCTCTTACTGCTTTGGTAGAACTTTCGCCGGGCTGAATCATACCATATTTTTTAGCAACTTCCATGGTAATGTCTTCAATTAAGGGAAATTTTACTTCTATGTTTTTCATCCCCTTAAACTCAATTTTTTCGTTAATGGTTCTAAGCCAAGCAATGTGGCTATATAATCCATCAACCGATAAGCCCACTAATTGACAATTTAATGCGTTAAACTCTGACTCTCGGGCAGCAAATGTTATAAACTCTGAGGTGCATACGGGTGTAAAATCAGCCGGATGGCTGAAAAAGATTACCCATTTTCCTTTATAATCAGCAGGAAAATTTATATTGCCTTGGGTGGTAACTGCTGTAAATGCAGGGGCTTTATCGCCAATTCTTGGCATTGTTACAATTGTTTCAGTTGTTTCCATACATCTTTATTTAGTTTGTTTTTTAGTTCTATCTATTAGGCATGAAAGGTAGAAAATTAAATACTTTTTTTATGTAACATAAGTTACATTTGTTGGCAATGAGGTAATGCTTTGTTGATAATATCTGTTTTAATGTATTGGTTATTTAAAATTGGATGCCATTCTAAAGGCGCTATTTCATCAATAATAAATAAATCTGGTGCATGGGTGGAGAGTAAAAAATCGGTAAAATCATCTTCCATTTTTTTTAGGGCGTCTAAATCGCATGGATGAAGCTGTTTAGCAACGGCTTTATTTCCCATTTCATCAATAATAGCAGGCTTTATACCGGGTTTTAATTTTATGCCATAGGTTACACCATTATCTATATGTTGAACTAAATAACTGTACGAAATATTGTCATCTACATAAAAAGTATTGAATTGATATCTGCCTCCCGTTAAATAAATAGCTACATCTGTTAAGCAGGGCGAAGATTTACTAACAATACGGGTATTGGTTCTGTCAATAGGTTGGTTAGGATATAATTGTAACAAGGCTAAACGTAAGCCCAAAAAGCCTACCACTAAACCATCGCACAAGTGGCCATGAAATTTAGCAGTATCTTCTAAAGAGATAGTTTGCACATGGTTTAATCTTCCTTTTGAAAAATCAGTATCAATGGTTTGAATGGTAGGTATTTGTTTCATTGTTTTGTATTTTAAAAAGTAATTACTGCAGCGTTTTCAGCACCAAAGCGTAAAAATGCATCACGGGCATATTCTAAGTGAACCCCTTTGGCTGTTAAAGCAGCGGTTGTGCCTTTAGCTTCAGCGGTATTTTTACAAGCACTTACTTTTATACCTGCGTTAATTAATTCATCAATTGCTTTAATGTAATCTGCTTTTACTCCGGTTTCAGCATTGCTTGAATAGGCTGCTTGGCCAGGTCCAAATAAATAGACTTCCAATTCTACTCCTGCTTCTTTGTTTACTTGTGACATTCTAACTGATACATGTGAGCCTGCATTTAATGCGGCATCATTGTCGTTGAAAATTATTACGGCTGTTTTTTTCATGATTGTTTTGTTTTAAATGATGAATATGTTTTGATGTATTTGTGTTGGTTAATAAAATGTTTTATGATGGGTTATGTAAAGCAGAAGGGGCTGTTTTTGTATCATTCTTATCCACCATATAAGCATACATGGGTACAAATATGAGTGTTAACAAAGTGCCTATTAATAAGCCACCAATAGCAACATCGGCTAATGGACTTAAGCGTTCCAATCCCACAGCTTGTTCTAATGCAATGGGAATCATACCTGCTATTGTACCAAAAGCGGTCATCATAACAGGGCGAAATCTTACTCGAACGCTTTCAATTGCGCTATCAAAAGGGCTTTCACCACTAGCTCTATGCTTTTGATAAAAATCGATTAATAAAATAGAATTTTTAATAATGATACCGAAAAGTAATAGTATGCCCAATAAGCTAGGCATACAACTAGGTTTATGAAATAATAGCATACCCCAAGCAGCACCAATCATAGAAAGGGGTAATACCATAATCATAATCAGCGCCATTTTAATGGAACGATAAATAGCAATTAATACTACTGTTAAAAGAAATACACCTAAGCCAATGGCTTTCAACATTCTGTTAAAGCTATCATTGATTTGTGCAATATCTCCTTGCTCTGTAATAACCACATCACTCTTGTCTTTTATATTTTTCAATGCTGCTTCTGCATCATCGGTAATATGGGTAACAGGCCTTTTGGTTCTATAACCATTAACATCAATACTGTACATCATATTATCACGTTCAATTTTAGCATACGTGAAATCTTTAGTAAATGAAGCTAATTGGGCCAGGGGTACATCACCAAAATTGGTATGAATGGGTAAAAGACTTAAGCTTTGTTCGTTTTCGTTGAATTTTCCTTTAAAGTAAAGTGTAATAGGTTGTGTGTTGAGAGATTGAAGGTTGGCATTTAAACTAATTACTTGTCCTTTAATTAAAATTTGTTGAATAATTTCAGCTGGTGTTATATTATAGCTAAGGGCTTTGTTGTCATCAATTTTCAAAACAATTTCACTAAAGTCTTTATTCCAACTGGTTGAAATAGATGTTAATCCTTTTACATTTTTTAATGCATCTTTTACTTGGTCTGACTTTTCTGCCAGTCCATCAACTATAGGCGATTGTAAACGCACATCTAATGTAGCTTTTATGGTAGAGAGAGCTGTAGCACCAAAATCAAATACATCATCTCTTTTAATGCCGTCTAAAGTGCTTAGTTTTTTTCGGATGGTATCTTCAATTTGCCAAATATCTAATTTTCGATGAAATCTATCTACACAATTAATGGTAATAGTAGCTTCAGAAGGCAAATTGCCGCTTCCTAAACTTAAAACACCTACTTCGTTACCAAAAGCAACAGAACTTTTATCTATCCAAGGTTGTTGATGTAACCATTGCAAAAAAGGTTCTATTTTGGTTTCTGAACTATTCACTGTTTCGTTGGGGCTAAAACTAATTTGTGCTTTAATTATGCCTGTATCCATGGGTGGCATTGCATCTTTACCAATAAGTGGCAAAATGTTTTTTACACTAATTACTAATAAAAGCAGTACTCCAACTGTAAGAAAAATTCTGCGTAGTACTTTTCTTTTACCATTTGAAAACTTAATAACATTTACATACGGTTCTACTAAACGACCAATAGAACGTTCATATATATGCTCGAACCATAATTCAAATTTTGTTTTTTTAGTGCCTTTTTTAAGGAATACCTCTAATAATTGCGGAATGAAAGTGATAGAAAGGAAAAACGACATTAGTAATGCAATAATGAGGGTAAAGATGAGTGGTTTAAATATTTTTTCAGGAAATCCGCCAATGAACATAAGTGGTAAAACAATAACAATGGTAGAAATAGTACCAGACCAAATAGGTGCAATTACTTCTTTTGTACCTTTTTGTACAGCAGTTTTTAAATCTTCGTTTAGTTCGTTAATATGTCGTTCAATATTTTCTAGCACTACAATAGCATCATCGGCCAGCATACCCAATGCTAAAATAATAGCTGTATAAATTACAATATTTAAACTGCCGCCGGTAAGCCATATAACCGCCATAGTAGAAAAGAAAACCATGGGTATTGTAATGGCTGCTGCAGCAATTGCTTTTAAATTTCCCAAGAAAAATAAAATAACCAGCAGGGTATAAAAAATAGCATCGCGTAAAGCTATTAGCATGTTATCGTTGGCTAGTTCAATTAAATTTCTCTGAGTATCAGTAATTTCAAATTTTAAGTTAGGATATTTAGCTTCCATTTTTTTCATCTCATCACGAGCTGCATTACTTACGCTTAAAACGCTGCCGCCAGGTGCTCTTTGAATGGCTAATGCAATAGCCGGCTTGGCATTACCGATATAACCACTGGTTCTTTTTTTATAACCCCATTCAACAGAAGCAATATCACTAAGTTTAATATTGTTGGTAATGTTGAGTTGTTTAATTTTTTCTATTTCATCTTTTTCGGCATAAAAAGTTAAGGTATAAAAATTATTTTTCCCTTTAATAATGCCTACCGGCATGTCATGATCAACCGTTTGTATTACTTTGGCAATTTTATCAAAATCAATATTATATTGTTTTGCTTTAAAGGGGTCTACTTCTACATTTACAGAACTTTCATAGCCACCAAATACTTCCACATTTCCAATGCTGTGATTGCTCAGTAAAGCAGGTTTTATAAATCCATCTACCATCTTTCTAATATCACTTAGAGAAATATCGTTGTTTTTTGGGGATATGGCAATAACATCAACAGGTAATGTAAAATCGCCTGTAGTATATACTGCGGGATTTACATCGGTTGGCAAATTTCCTTTGGCAATAGAAATAGCATTGGCAACATCTACTGCTGCTGCATCTAACCCTTTTTTATAATCAAATTCAGCTTTTACTATAGAGAAGTTAGCTACATTAACGGAGCTTACATCTGTCAGTAAACTTAATCGAGCAATTTCTTGTTCAATAGGTTTAGAAACAGTGTTTGCAGCAATTTGCGCTGTAGCACCCGGTACTTTGGTAATGACTAAAACTTGTGGTGGGGTTGAATCGGGGAATAGATTTTTTGGTAATGTTATTAGCGCAATTATTCCTACAACAAAAAATCCAAATATAATTGCATAAAGCAGATAGGGCCTTTTATAAAAATAGTCGAACATGGCTGATTATTTTTTTATTTGAATTGGGGTACCGGAAAGGAGACTTAATAAAACATCTTGTTTTTCTACAATTACATTTTTGCCTATTAGCTCGGGATTGTTTATTATAATTCCATTTTCTCCTGTTTGTAAAATTTGAACTTCAATAGGTGTAGCTTTATCATTGTTGGCAACAAATACATAGCTTTTTCCATTTCTGTTTAATACAGCATCAAATGGGAGTAGAATAGATTTTCCGTTAAATACAACTACATCAATGGGTACACGTTCGCCACTTAGTAAATTTAAATGATCAATATTTATTCTATACTCAGCTAAACTATTGATGGTACTGTTAAGTGGTTTTACAGAATAAAAGAGATTATTTTTTATAACACCCTTCACCACCAGTTGAGCGGGCAAACTAACTTTTAAGTAAGCGCCTTTGGTGGTGCTGATAAAAGCCAAAGGTTGTCCGGACATTGCTATATCACCTACATTGGCGGTAGTTTTAGAAATAACACCAGAAACAGGCGCAGTAATAGTGGTATAAGTTAAAGTATTATTTAAATCGTTTTTGTTTTGTTGAAGTGATGCTATTTTAGACTCAGTTTCGGTAATTTTTGATATTTCATTTTCTGATTGTTCTTTTGATGCTCCTTTTACTGCCATCAATTCTATTGTTCTTTTATGCATGGCATTTAGGTTATCGAGCGATGTTTGTAATGCTTTTATTTGTGCATTGATGCTTTCAATATTTGATGTAATTGCTGTGTTATCTAATCGGGCAATTACTTCACCGGCATTAACACTAGTACCTGTTGGTAGTATTTGTAAGATACGTGCCGGAATTTTGGTAGATATTATAACATCTTGGTCATTTTGTACCTGCGCTATATAAGGTAATGTAAGTGTGTTTTGATTGTATTGTAGTGTGGTAGTTGAAACCGTAATTGGAAAACGCTGTGCAACAGGTGCATCTGCATCGCGTTGCTTGGCTTTTTTAATTGCAATTATTCCACCTGCAATAATAATTACCACTATAATTGCGCTAATACTGTAGTTGATTATTTGTTTTTTCATTTTACAATAGTTTGAATGTCATTGCCATAAATAACAGCTAGTTTCATTAGGGTTTGCCAAATTTGTGCCTGGGTTTTGTACAGTTTTGTTTTTTCAAATACAACATCATCTTCGTATTTTAAGTAATCTTCAATAGTCATTTGGTCTATTGAGAAACTAACTTTGGCAGTTTGTAATAGGGTTTCTTTTTCTTTTATTGAATTTTGGTATAATTGAACAGCGTGTTGTAATAGTTGTAAAGTGTTTAATAGTTGTTGGGCTTGTGTTTGAAGGCTTTGTGTAGCTATACTTAGTTCGTTGTTGGTGCTTTCAACATTTATTTTAGATTGATTAATTTTTGCCCATTGACTTTTGTTAAATAGTGGAAATTTCAATAATAATCCCATAGTGGTGTAACTAGTATTAATGCTTTTGTTATTGTTATAAGCATTGGCAAAATTGTTGGTATAATTGCCTAGTAAATAAAGTGACGGTAATAATTTATCTTTTTCTGATTGTAATGATAATTGCGCTGCTGTTACTTTTTTTTGAAGGGGTAATAGCGATTTTATTTCACCTTCTTTAATATTATCAATCTGTTGCATGGGTATAGCTTCTGTAATTGAAACACCTGTTAAGTTGGCAATGGTTGCTGTTATTTCTTCCTTTTGAATATGTAAATCATTTTTTAAAATATCTAATTCATTAATGGCATTATTAATATTGGTTAGTACTGTTTCGGGGGCTCTACCATTGTTTACTTTTACTACAATTACGGATTTTGTAATGAGTAATGAATTGCGCTTACTACTCAATGCACTATCTAATTGTTGCAGGTAAATTAAATTGGCGTTACTGCTTACAATAATAGCTTCATTCTTAATTAAGTTAAGATACTGTTGGTCAACTGCTGCTTCAATACCTATTTTTGCTTGTGATGATAGGGTATAAATTGATTTTACAAATATGGGCATGGCAATGGCTGCACCTAATCGATAAATATTTTTACTAAAAGGCTGAGGTATAGATTGATTTTGTACCATAGGTAATAATTCATTAGGTGGTAATGGGTACATGCTGGTTGGAATGGATGCATAATCATATTTTCCTATGGCATCTATATCGGGATAGAATTGGCTGTTGATGATTTTTTTTGCAGCTTTAGCTTGTTCAATTTTTAAAACATCGCTTTTGGAAATTGGCTGTTGTTTTAACTGTGTAAAAAGATATTGCAGGTTATTATTTGTTTGTGTTTTTGCAAAGAATGGAAGCAGCAGTATACACAAACACCAACCTAATATTAGTAGGGTATTTTTTTTCATTTTTATTTTATTTATCCATAAAACAATATTATAGGTATATATATGAAAGTGCTAAGTAAATGGTATCAGCAAGCATGTATTTATATTAATAATATTGTATAATATAAATATTAGCTAAGTTAATTATGGTATTTTAAAAAATCTATGATAAATATCATGTGTTACTAAGAAGCATACTTTAAAATTAAACCTAACTGTCCTGCATGATAAGCCGTGTGTGATATAATTCTGCCTAAAGCTGCTGCTTTTGTTTTAGTACCAAATTCTTTGGTAGTAATTAATTCCTGCCAAACATAATCCGGTTGTTGTTCAATGATGAATTTTAATTGGTCAAAAGCCAAATGTTGGTAATTTAAAATAGGCTCTAGTTGTGTCCATTCTCCGGTATCATGTTGGGCAATAATAGTTTTGGCATGTACTTGTATATTTTTAGCACCAAACACATTTTTTGCAAATAGTAGCTCCACATCTGCAATATGCCTAATTAAGAAGCCTGCACTATTTTGTGTACCGATTAATTTTTTGGTAAGGGCTTCCTCTTTTAAGTTGTTGAGTAAATTGGTAAACCTAGTGCGGGCTTCCAACCAGGTGGCAAGGTATGCTTCGGTAGTTGTCATTTGTATAAGTTTATAAGATGATATTAAATAGATAGCCGGATAGTATCATGAAAAATGTAATAGTGCCAAAGTAAATGGCAATTAATTTCCAGTTCATTACTTTTTTAAGTAACATAGCTTCCGGGAGGGATAAGCCAATAACACCCATCATAAATGCTATAGCAGTTCCTAGTGGTACACCCTTTGCTACTAACACTTGAATAACCGGTATTACCCCTGCGGCATTACTATACATAGGCACACCCATTATTACTGCTAGGGGTACAGCATACCATTGTCCCTTGTTAATGTAATGCTCAAAAAATCCGGTTGGTAAAAATCCATGCATGGCACCTCCAATAGCAATACCCACAATTATATAAATAGAAACATTCTTAACAATATTAAAAGCCTCTTTTAAAATATTCGGCATTCTTTTGCTTAATGAAAGATGTTCTGTTTCCAAGAATTCTTCTGTGTGTGCATTTACTATAATATTTTGAACCCAAGGTGTTAAATGTTTTTCTAATTTTAATTTACCCAAAGTAAAGCCGCCAATAATCCCCAATACAATACCGGTTAAAACGTATAATGCCGTTACTTTAAAACCAAAGGCTCCGGCAAATATGGCAATAGCAACTTCATTTACCAACGGGGCGGTAATTAGGTAGGTGAACGTAATACCCAATGGAATGCCACCTTTTACAAATCCAATAAAAAGCGGCACCGATGAGCAGGAACAAAATGGGGTTATAACGCCAAAGGAAGAGGCAAAAATATATTCAAAGCCATACAATTTATTTCTGCTTAAATAATTACGTAACTTATCAACCGGGAAATATGCATTTACAATACCCATAACCGTGGTAATAGCAAACAGTAGTATAAAAATTTTAAGGGTATCAAAAACAAAAAAATTGAGTGCTTCTCCTAAATGGCTTTGAGCTGAAACGCCCAAAGCCTGGTAAATTAGCCAATCTGCAAAGTATTGTAACCAATCAAACATAAATTATTATTTTATTATTTTAACAACATGTACTACCTGAATTGTCGGTTGAATCGCAACATGAGCCGGTGTTTTGTGTGTTGGTGGAAGAAGAATCGCAACATCCGCTTGTTGTATTGCCAAGTACTGATGCCACATTTCCGCGTACCGGGAATCCCTTTTGTGCCCAGCGCACAATACCGTGTTGCATGTTCACCACCAAAGAAGGGTCATAACCATGGTTTAGTAAAAAGCCTGCTGCACGTAAACTACGTCCACCGCCGTTACATACCATCACTAATTTTTTTTGTTTAGGTAATTCTTGATAACGATTTTCGAATTCACTTAAAGGAATATAGATGATATTAGGAACATCATAAGCCAAAGTATTTATTTCCTCTTTTTCTCTTACATCCACTAATATGGCACCATCTTTTACCCATTGTTGTGTAGTAGTTGGGCAAATTTCTTTTACTGTTTCTTGTGTTTTCATATTATATTATTTTATTGGGTTAACAATTGTTTAATTTCATTTATTTCTGCAATACGTCCTTTGATAACTGCTTTATCGTTAATCATTAAAACCGGTGTAGTTAATACATTGTACTGCATCATTTCTTCTATGTCTTCAATTTTTTTTACATCAGCGTCAATGCCGGTTTGTTTTAGGGCTTCTATTACATTGTTATAGGTTGTTTTGCATTTGGGGCAACCGGGTCCTAGAACTTTAATACTTGTTTTCATGATTGATTTAATTTATGGTTTATTAATGTGTGGAATTAATAATTGAATAGGTGCTGTTTCATCAAAAACAACTTCATCTAAATGACCTGCCTGATATTTATTACCCAGGCGGTAATGAACATGTATATAGCTTTTTATGTGTGTAAATATGTTTTGATGATGTTGTGAATAAAAGCCCAATAGCTGGGCATATTGTTCATGAATTATTTGAGGATAGTTGGCATTTTTCATATCAGCCATGTTGGTGGTAGTAGGTTCGGCATACATAATATGCCCTTTTCCAGATTTCATTTTACCAAAAATTAAAAACGGGAATGCTTCTGAGGTATCTATTCCGTTTAATGCTGCCTGATATGCCACCGCCGCTTGTAATGCTTGCAACGATGAAATGGGATTAATTATATTAACGGTATCCCACTTAGGTATATTAGCATAAACTAAAAAAATGGCTTTTAAAGGATGAACGTTTTTTTTGAGATATGGCTCTTTATTTTCATTAACTGCTGCCACAAGCGGCATACCATCCCAAACAATAATTTCTCCTTGCATAAATTCGGCAGGGCCTAAAGCATACAAATTTTTTTGAATTAAGGTATCAACCATAATAGCAGCTGTAAGGCCGTTTGCTTTTTGCATTTCTTGCATACTACCTTTATACTGCACGGGGTTAGTTTGCGCATACATGGCAGGCATTAATCCCAGCCCTAAGAGTAAACAGATTATTTTTTTCATTTTATTCATCGTTTTTTTGCGATTGATAAGGGTAAAAAAATTATTGAAAAAATTCGTTGAAATACTTTTTTGCTTCAGCCCAAGCAGCTTGATTGATACAATATTTAATGCGTGGCGGCATTACATCTCCTTGTATGAGGCCTGCCTCTTTCAATTCTTTTAAATGTTGCGAAATAGTTGATTGCGCCATTGGAATTTCTTCAGTAAAATCGCCGGTGAAGCAACAAGATTGACGGTCTAAGAATTGTAATATTCTAATACGAATAGGGTGCGACAAAGCTTTTGCATAACGTGCAATTTTTTCTTCTTGTAATGAATAATCAATAATGGTAGTGGTTCGTTGCATATGCTGTTCTAATAGTTCATCGCAAATTTACGATGAAGCAAGTAAAAGTTAATGTGATATTTGTCACACACACTTTAGGCTTAACAGTTAATGCCAGTAGAGGAGGGGGCGGACAATAGTTTTAAAGCTTCGCCTCTATTGACTTTTGGCTATTTTTTGCCACACTAATAAGTAGCACCGGCAATAAAATTAAATTGGTAAGTGTACCCATTACCAAAGTAAAAGAAGTGAGCCAACCCAATACTTGCGTGCCCCCAAAATTGCTAAAACAAAAAATAACAAATCCGGCAATTAACACCAACGAAGTATAAATAATACTTACACCCGTATATCGAATGGTTTGTACAATGGTTTGTTTAACTTGATAATTGTAATGCGGTAGCTCTTGTTTATAATTCACTAAAAAGCGAATGGTAACATCAATTACTATACCCAATGCAACACTAAATACTAAAACAGAAGAAGGTTTAATGGGAATATTTAACCAGCCCATTAGCCCTGCGGTTATTAATAAAGGAATTAAATTGGGAATTAATGAGCAAATTAAAATTCGTAGTGATTTAAATAAAAAAAGCATGGCCAGCGCAATAAGCAAAAATGCCCAAAAAATGCTGTCTTTTAGGCCATGAATTATGAAACTGGAGCCTTCTAAAAAAGTAACACTACTGCCGGTAAACGTAATTCTATAGTTGGCAGTGTCGAAAATTTGATTTGCTTTTTGTTGAAATTGATGGATTAATTTTTCCAGTGCAATACTGCCTACATCTTTCATGTTTACACTAATTCTGGCCTTTTCTTTTTCCGAATCCATAAAACTATTCATGA
>JAGWPI010000162.1 GCA_028877005.1 Bacteroidota bacterium
TATGCAAAAAGAAATTCAAAAACTACCTGAAACCCTTGAAGGCTTAGAGCCTAAAGAACGGGTGAACTTGCTTTGTAAGCTGATGCCTTTTGTATTCCCGAAGGTTGAAGCAATAAGCGGAAACGAGGGCGAACCGTTTCAATGGTAAACGGTAAGTTCCCAAATGATTTAGGTTTCATTAAATAAGTTCAGATGCCAAAACCGCACACTTTCCCCACCTTG
The DNA here is from genome assembly GCA_028877005.1 of Bacteroidota bacterium. Taxonomy (GTDB): domain Bacteria; phylum Bacteroidota; class Bacteroidia; order Chitinophagales; family Chitinophagaceae; genus Hydrotalea. The sequence continues at coordinate 223 of JAGWPI010000162.1, forward strand.
TATGATGACCTGAAAACGGTTAGTATTTCGTTTTTGAATAAACACGGTTATTTAAAACCCAACCAAATACAGAACGGTATTATTACATGGAGTATTGAAGGTAATAATACGGGAAGCATTTCAATACTCTCAAATACTCAAAGCGAAAGCCCTTACCTTGAATTAAGTTATAAATACAATGATAAGTTAATTGATTATAGGGTCCAGCTTGTTGCTATTCCATCCAACTTGGGCAAGGGTATAATTTGGTATTTTATTTGTCCGAGTACTGCAAAAAGATGTAAAAAACTCTATTTAATCAATACATATTTTTACCACCGTTTAGCCTTTAAAGGCTGTATGTACAAAAAACAAACACTCAGTAAACGGAAAAGATATTCTGATAAATTAATAGATAGTTGTTTTCAACAAGTTGAATTGATTGAGCAACTATACAAAAAGAACTTCAAAAAAGAGTATGCAGGTAAGCCTACTAAAAAGTATCTAAACCTTAACCGGAAAATACAAATTGCCGAAAAAATACTAAAACATGAAATTGAACAATGGAAAGAAAAATAATTTTTTCAAACCGTTAAATATTCAATTTCATAAAACTCACTTTTTAGAGCTATACTGTAATTCTTTGTAAATGTCTAAAAACCGAAGTATTTCAACTGATTTAAGTACTATTCGCCACATGGTAAAAAAGTACAAAAATTGGCTTTAAAAACGACTTTGTGACGTAATTGTGACGTAGCAATGAAATAAAAAAAGGGTTACAATTCTGTAACCCTTTGATTTTTAGCGCTCCCGAAACTGGACTTGAACCAGTGACCCTCTGATTAACAGTCAGATGCTCTAACCAACTGAGCTATTCGGGAATTCCTTCCGCTGAGCGGAGCGCAAAAATAGGGAAAAATATATTTCAGCAAAATATCCTTTTAAAAATTATTCCGATATCTGCCATTTATATTCCTATCCACAATTCTTCTTCTTCTATTTTTGTAGCATATGTTTTTAAATAATATCCCTCGCCACTTACATTACGCCCGTTTGTTATATTAAATGAATAGTGGTGTAATGGACAAGTAACACAGCCTACCGCATTAATATATCCGTTGGCTAATATACCACCTGCATGTGGACACTTTTTGGCAAAAGCATAAATTTGATTGTGCCATTGTGCCAATGTAATATCTTTCCCCGCCACTTCAATAAGTACCATTGCATTAATGCCGGGTTCAAACCATTGGCGAATGGGTCCTACGGGTACCCATTTTATTTCTTTGTGCAACCAATTCATTTAAAAGTGTATGGTTTTATAGGGATAACGTACCCTATACATTTGCCGCACTTTATCTAATATATCATTGCGCAATTCCTCTACATTTCTTTTTTCCAGTGCCGCAATAAATACGCAATTACCTTCAGTAAGGTGTGCCCATTTATCATATAATTCGCGAAGTATGTCTTCTTTTACTTCGGGTGATAGCCATTCATCAAAATATTTAGATTCATACAAATCCATTTTATTAAAGATGGTGAGCGTGGGTTTATCAAATGCCTTCAACTCCTGCAGGGTTTTTTGTACGGTGCCCATTTGCTCCTCAAAACCCTTATGCGAAATATCTACTACATGTAATAATATGTCGGCCTCTCTTACCTCATCCAATGTACTTTTAAAACTTTCTACTAAATGGTGGGGTAATTTTCTAATAAATCCAACAGTATCGCTTAATAAAAAAGGTGTGTTTTCAAATACTACTTTCCGGGTAGTTGTGTCTAAGGTGGCAAATAATTTATTTTCAGCAAATACTTCGCTTTTGCTAAGCAGGTTCATAATAGTGCTTTTGCCCACATTGGTATAACCCACCAAGGAAACCCGAATCAGCTCGCCCCTTTCTTTGCGTTGGGTAAATGCTTGTTTGTCTATTTCCTGTAATCTTTTGCGCAGCAGGGCAATTTTATCTTTCACAATACGGCGGTCTGTTTCAATTTCCGTTTCTCCCGGACCACGGGTTCCAATACCTCCTCCCTGCCTTTCTAAGTGTTTCCACATTCCTTTTAACCGGGGCAATAAATATTGGTATTGCGCTAGTTCTACCTGCACTTTGGCTTGTGCTGTTCTGGCTCTTCGAGCAAAAATATCGAGTATTAAATCGCTTCTATCAATTGTTCTAATACCGAGTGCATCCTCCATATTGGAAATTTGAGAGCCACTCAGTTCATCATCTACTATGGCTAAATTTACCCCTTTGGCTTGCACAAAAGCTTTTATTTCTTCTAACTTGCCTTTTCCTAAAAAAGTGCGACTATCCGGATGTGGCAAGCGTTGTACAAAACGTTTAATGGTTACTGCACCGGCTGTTTCGGCTAAAAAAGCTAATTCGTCTAAGTATTCCTCTATTTGTTCAGGGGTATCTTCTTTGGTAACCAACCCTATTAATACCACTTTTTCTTCGGTGGTTATTTTTTGATTCTTATCTATCAATGATGGTTTATTTTGTACAAAGGTATTGTAAAAACCGGGCTTTACAACAAAAGCCCCATCTGTGTATTGAACCTAGATGGGGCTTTAAAAGTATAAAATAGTTGTTTATAAACCGCTAATGGTAAGGCCTATGGAGAGTGTATTCATCACCGGGCCGGCATTTTGTTTTAATACTCCCAATACCGAATAGTCTATATTTAACGACAGATTTCCATATCCCGCTCGGGCGGTGGCTGCTAAGAAAGTGCCATTAAAGAATTTTTTATTGCTTTCTTTCTGCACATATTGGGTGCCGTATAAACTGTTGTTATTAATGTCTAATAAATTCTTTCCTTTAAAATAAGCTTTTAATAAAGTACCTACTTTGGCGCCCACTGCAAATTTCCAGGAATGTTGGGGATCGCCGGGATTAGAGAAATACCTTAACTCTACCGGCGCCTGTAAATAAATGGTGGTTACCTTCGATTTTTTAAAGCGTGTGGTACTATCAAATGGCAGGGTTTGACCGGGTGCCCATACTTTTACATACCGATGATCGAAGAATATATTGCTGCTACCCACTCCTAAACCATACGCCACACTAAAGCGCGGATCTGTTTTAAAAGGTTTGTTCAGCATTACATAAAAATTAAAATGGCGACTAAACCCCTTAGTACCTATTGTATCAGGATTGGGTTTGCCTGTCCAGGTATCACTGCCAAACTGTATTAAGAAATGGTCGGAAGGCACTTTGTTTACATTTACCTTACTCCAGTCTGTTTTTACCTTGGGCAATACCGGCGCTTTTACTTTGGGCGCCTTGTGTTGCTGGGTTGAGTCTGTTTTGCTTTTCTTATGAAATAAATTAGATAATTGTGCATGCGCCATAGCCATGGTACATACACTAAGCAGTAGTAGGATCGATTTTTTCATTTATAAGTGCAGGTGGTTTTAACCTTTTTTTAGAATGCAACAAAAATAACAGAAATGCAGCCATCAAAAGGGTTAAAAATTCGCAAAAGCGAATAAATTAAAAAATATCATGAAAAACCGCACAAGTACCCTGAGCAATTGGGTAACCGTTTTTTATATATTGCTTTTATCAATATCATAGGCGCATTAATTTTAAATGGTATTTGGAAAATAGCGCAATTTGGTTATTTTTGCGCCTCTTGAGCCAAAAGCTCAGGGCCTATAGCTCAGCTGGTTAGAGCACCTGACTCATAATCAGGGGGTCCCTGGTTCAAGCCCAGGTGGGCCCACTTGTATTTTAAAAGCTTCAGAAAAAGTTATTTCTGAAGCTTTTTTTATGGCATGTTATTTTTCCGAAATTATATTATGTTAGCTATTGCTATACAGAATGGTAATTTGACCCATTACATTTTAGTTTCAATAAATTTAACAACCTCCAATTCTATTTCTGTGAAATGTACCACCTCAATCAGAGATAAAAGTTACATTCTGAGTTTAGATAGCAATGGATTTTTAATCATGTTTGTGCAAACTTTATTGAAAATACCTGCATCAACATAAATACCATAAATTAAAAGTATACTTGTGTAATCATGATTATGCCGGTGTGGCAATGGATATCGGGTACAAGTTGCATATATCATCACCATCCAAAGGAAGTGATTTTTGTAAAAAATGCGCTATACAATACCGATTTTTTGTGCTATTTTTCTGCACATTAACAAATCATATTGCTATGACTTCAACATGCCAAATAAAGCAATCCATTTGGTTGATTATAGCTGGATTAGCGCTTATCTTTCTGGGTCTCGTTATTGGCCTTTTTGTGCCCAATATGGCAAACCCTCGTATGGCCTTATCTGCTCATATAGAGGGCATCATGAATGGTCTATTACTTATGGCAATAGGCCTTATTTGGAAAAAACTGATTTTTTCAAAAAAGTATTTGCATGTAGCATTTTTGCTGTTGTTATATGGTGGTTTTGCCAACCTTATTGCCGTTACGGTGGCGGCTATTACCGGCTTTGGTAAAATGATGCCTTTGGCCGGCGGAAAACCGGGCAGTGTTTGGATAGATACCACTATTGGTTTTTTATTGGTTTCCTTAGCCCTATCTATGCTCACCGCTGTTTTGATAGTGATGATAGGTTTTTACAAACACCAACAAGCTTTTAACAAGATAGAATAAGGGAATTTTATGGATTACAATAATCGCAAAACATGGGATCTTCCGTTGTTTTTTTATGGGGATACATTTCTTCTTTTTTAAATTGGCAATGTTGACAAACATATACATAACTGAGTGTTGAACGAGTTGGTGCACCACACAAACTGCAGGGAAGGCCCTCTCGCACAGCTGTTACCCCAAAACCCGGCATTTGGCATTGGGAACAAACAGATTGTATTTTTTGCACCAATTTTTGGGCGGCCGTTTCAATCACCTTCATCCGTGTAGGATTATACATAGCACGCATATCTGTTTCCACATATACGGCTTGGTATTGCGCATACAGCAAATCAAAAGTTTGTTCCAGTTCTTTACAATCGGTGATGCCCTTATACATAGGTAACAGCGCCTCTTTTGATTGGCGCAGTATTAATCCATGTGAAGGAAAGCCAACTTGTTCGGCAAATGACAGTAATGCTTCTCGACTTTTAATGAGCTGTCCATTAAAATTGGTAGAAGTGCTTAGTTCTCTAACCATTACTTCTATATTGTTTTCCGTATCCAGAAATAGCAAAAACTCATCATCTGCATTTACAAAAAAAAGGCTTGGATGCGGACCAAAAGAGCCCTCACTGGCCACACCCAAAGTGCAATTATTTTGTTTCATGGCTTGCATACATTTTGCTCTGGCAGTTGAAATGGGATCGTATATGCGCTCTACTTCACCGGAAAAAGTACCAAAAATATCTGTATCAAAGGTTTTATCTACAAAGCAATGAACACCTAATTCCTTTTCAAGTATGGGCGCTATTACTTTTTCTTTTTGGTGCTTTGTTGCAATCAGCAATTTTCTATTTTGAAAGTATTCCATTTAATTAAGTGTTGAATGAACCATTCTATAAAATATCTTTCTAACAGCTATAAAAGTTATTAGTTGAAGTGGCGGCAGCTATTTGTGCAAACGCATCAAAAAACCAGTTCATTGTAAAAATATAGAAGCGCTAAGACTACTGCTACTGTTTAAATAAAATTTAATATAGTTGATTAGATACATCTTCATAGAAAAAACTATATTAGCTCACCTTTTTATATCATTCTCCTATCTAAACAACGCTATGGAATTTCATATCCCAAAAATTTCAAGAGAAAAGACCAAACATTTTCGAGAATACCTATTAGAAGGTTTTATGATCTTTATTGCAGTTTTTATGGGTTTCATTGCAGAAAATATCAGGGAACATATTTCAGATAATAGCAAGGCAAGGAAATACCTAGCCAGTTTATATACCGACATCAAAAACGATTCAGCTCAATTGCATGACATTATTGCTCTTGAACAAAAATTATCCAAAGGACA
>JAGWPI010000163.1 GCA_028877005.1 Bacteroidota bacterium
ATATGGTGCAAAATAAAACAGGAGCTTTAGTAAAGCCCCTGTTTTGTGATATAAAAAAGTTAAGATATTTTATTTTGCTACAACCGAATCGTTCAAGTCGGCATCTACTAAAATTCTGCCGCAGTTTTCGCATACAATTACTTTTTTGTGCATGCGTATTTCGCTTTGGCGTTGCGGGGGTATGGCATTGTAACAACCACCACAGGCATCTCTTTCAACCGGAACTACAGCAAGTCCATTACGGTAGTTTTTGCGAATACGATCATAGCTGTATAACAAGCGTTCATCAATTTCTTTACGGGCTTCTTCGCTCAGCTTTTTAAAATGTTTTTCTTCTTTTTCTGTTTCCACAATAATTTTTTCCAGTTCGCCTTTTTTGTGGGTTAAAATACCTTCTTTGGTAGCAATTTGTTTTTTTGCAGCATCCAAAGCTTTTACTTTATTGGCCAACTCTTCATTGGCATCCCGAATATTTTTTTCGCACAGCTTAATTTCAAGCTGTTGCATTTCAATTTCTTTAGAGATGGCCTCAAACTCGCGACTGTTTTTTACATTATCACTTTGTTTTTCGTACTTTTTAATCATGGCCTCACTATCGGTGATGGCCTGTTTTTTTTGTTCAATAAATTCAGAAATACCATTAATCTCTTCTTCAATCCTGTTTTTTCTGCTTAAAATACCGGCAATTTCATCTTCCAAATCACTCACTTCAATGGGTAATTCGCCTTTTAAAATTTCAAATTCGTCTAGTTTGCTGTCAATTTTTTGCAGCTTAATAAGGCCTACCAGTTTTTCTTCTACAGAAAATTCTTTCGCTGTTGCCATATTTTGTATTGTGTTTTTGTGTTTAAATAAGTTATGGTACCGGCTGTATCAACTCCCATTTGGCTTTTGTTGCGTCGCAATCCGTTTATCGTTCGGTTGGCGTGGCAGCTAAGCCATTTTTATCAAAAATAATGTACGGGGTTGGTACTTACCTTACTTTTAAGGACGGCAAAGGTAGGGAATTTGGTTTGTAAAACCACTTCCAATAATTCAATGGTAAATTGCTCACTTTCCCAATGGCCTACATCTGCCAAAATAAGTGTATTATTTGCTTCAAAAAATTCATGGTATTTTACATCTGCCGTTATAAAAATATCAGCTCCTGCATGAATAGCTTGCCTGCATAAAAAACTACCTGCGCCTCCGCAAATGGCTACTTTTTGTATGGGCTTACCCAATAGGCGTGTATGTTTTATGATAGGTACTTGTAATAAATGTTTTAATTGTTCTAAAAATGCAGATTCCTCTACAGGATGGGCCAAAGTGCCAATAAGTCCGCTACCTATTTCAGAAAAGGTGTTTAATAAGGACACAATATCGTAGGCTACTTCTTCATAAGGATGTGCCTGCAATAGTGCAGCTACAATATTTGTTTGTAAGGCCGAAGGAAATATGACTTCTATTTTTTCTTCCTGCTCTTGGTGTTGTTTGCCAATACTTCCTACAAAAGGGTGGGTATTTAATCCAGCCTTAAATGTTCCAATTCCGGAAGCACTGAAACTACACTCGCTGTAAGCGCCAATTTTTCCTGCACCTGCTTCAAAAAGAGCGTTTTTAACTTTTTCTGAATAAGCAGTGGGTACAAATGTGTATAATTTGCAAAGCGTATTGGGTTTGGGTAATAAAACTTTAATGTGGTTTAACCCTAGTTTTTGTGCCAAAATACCATTTACCCCTTGTAGAATATTGTCTGCATTGGTATGTATGGCATATATAGCTATATTTTTTTGAATAGCCATAATAATGGCTCTTTCGGCATCATTACTACCGGTAATTTTTTGTAAACCTTTAAAAATAATAGGATGGTGGGCTACTACCAAATTGCAATTGGTTTCAATTGCTTCTTTTATTACTGCTTCAGTAACATCTAACGTACAAAGTACACCTGTACAGTTTAATTGGGCATTTCCCACCAATAAACCTGTATTATCATATGTTTCTTGGTAATCTCTTGGGGCAAATTCTGCCAAAATTTGTGTAATTTCTCCTATTTTCATAAAAAAGTATTAATTAAGCGGAAAATTAAAACTAAACTAAATTTAGGATATGCAACCGGATGGCTATTTTAATTACAATGGCAAATTGTATAAAAACGAAAAAACTGTTATTTCAGTCAGTAACCGATCTTTTAGATATGGCGATGGCTGTTTTGAAACACTAAAAATGTTGAATGGCAAAATATGCATGAAATCCATGCATTGGGAAAGGTTATTTGTATCGTTACAACAATTGCATTTTAACAGGCCAAATTATTTTATTACTGATGCATTTCATGATCAGATTATAGAGTTAGTGAAAAAAAATCATCATAAAAAGGCCGCCAGAATTCGCATTACCATTGCTCGGGGCGAAGGCGGTTTATACGATCCTGAAAATGATTTTCCTAACTATGTAATACAGTCTTGGGATTTAAATAGTGCTAATAATCAGCTAAATGAAAATGGATTAGTAACAGGTATTTATTCAGATGCCAGAAAAGTAAATGATGCTTTTTCTCACATTAAAAGTAATAATTATTTATGTTATGCTATGGCAGCATACTGGGCAAAAGAAAAAAAACTTAATGATGCATTGGTTTTAAATGCACAAGGTAATGTTACAGATGCAACTATTGCCAATGTGTTTATTATTCAAAATGGTATAATAAAAACGCCTGCTATTACTGAAGGTTGTGTAGGGGGTATAATGAGAAAATATTTATTAAAGTGCCTACGTGCTGAGAATATTCCTGTAGAAGAAACCACTATTTCACCTAATGATGTGTTACAAGCTTCTGAAGTATTTTTTACCAATACTATTTATGGAATTAAATGGGTAAAAGAAGTAGATGGCATTAACTACAAAACCCAAACTGCTCCTTTATTGTATGAAAAGTTTATTGCGCCTTTGTGGATGGTTTAAACAATTTGTGTGCCAACTTGTTGTAAAGGCAATTTGTATATTATGAAATCGGAAGTTGTAATTATGTGGTTTAGGCGTGATTTAAGATTAGACGACAATGCCGCATTGTATCATGCCTTACGTCAGCCACATCCCGTTATTCCATTGTTTATTTTTGATACAAATATACTAGATAAATTAGCTAATAAGTGTGATGCGAGAGTGCAGTTTATACATAGCACCATTACGCAAATGCATCAACAATTATTGGAAATGAGTAGTAGTATGTGGGTATATTATGGCAAGCCTTTACAAGTGTTTCAACAAATAATGGAAGAATTTAATGTAAAAGCAATTTATACCAATACCGATTACGAACAATATGCCATAGATAGAGATGCAACTATTGCCGAATACGCAAAACAACACGGTGCCGGATTTTATGCTTTTAAAGATCAGGTTATTTTTGATGGGAGTGAGGTGTTGAAAGATGATGGTACGCCTTATACCGTGTTTACTCCTTACAGTAAAAAATGGAAAGCATTATTACAGCCATTTTATATTAAGAAATATAAAATATTATTTACTAACACTCATTTTTTTAAAAAGGAAATTAATGCTATACCACAATTGGCTGAAATGGGATTCCAATCTACTTCCATTCAATTTCCCTCATGCCAAATTAATGCTGAATTAATAAAGCATTATCACGAACAACGAAATTTTCCTGCGTTAAATGGAACATCACATTTAGGTATTCACTTACGTTTTGGCACTATTAGTATAAGGCATTTAGCTGCATTTGCAAAACAGCTAAATGAGGTTTTTTTAAATGAACTTATTTGGCGCGACTTTTATCATTCCATACTTTATCACTTTCCGCACGTACGTGCCGGAAAGGCATTTAAACCTATTTATGATTATATTGAATGGCGGAATGATGAAATTGCCTTTGAAAAATGGTGTGCCGGAAAAACCGGATATCCTATTGTGGATGCCGGTATGCGTGAATTAAATGCAACAGGTTACATGCATAACAGAGTTAGAATGATTGTGGCCTCTTTTTTAACCAAGCATTTACTCATTGATTGGCGCTGGGGAGAGGCTTATTTTGCAGAAAAGTTATTAGATTACGATTTTGCAGCCAATAATGGCGGATGGCAATGGGCGGCCGGTAGTGGGTGTGATGCTGCCCCTTATTTCCGCATATTTAATCCTACTTTACAAACTGAAAAATTTGATAAAAGTTTGGATTACATAAACCGTTGGGTGCCCGAACTAAATAGTTTTAATTATCCTAGACCAATTGTACAACATGATGAAGCTCGAAAAAGAGCTTTAGAAGTATATGGTAAAGTGTTAAAAAACAAACCTTGATTTAAGATAGAAAAACATTTTGCAACAATGGCATAGCGTTATGGTGCATGTTTGAATAAACTTTTAATAGTGTTGCTACAGCTTTTTTCCCATCATCCCCTAATGCAAGCGAGTAATTATTTACATACAAATCAATATGTTGCCGCATTATGTTGGGTTGCATTTCTTGTGCATGTTCTTGTACAAAATCTGCTAATTTTTTGTGGTGATGATGGTATGCATATGCTACACTTTCTTGTATCAATGCATCAACCTGCAATAGTAATGCAGTTGGTAAATTTCTTTTAGCAATAATTCCGCCCAATGGTATAGGAGCATGGGTGCTTTGTTCCCAATATTCACCTAAATCTTTTACTTGTATTAAACCTTTTTCCTGGTATGTAAATCTGTTTTCATGAATAATTACACCAGCATCTACTATGCCTGATAAAACTGCATTTTCTATTTCATGAAAAACCATCATTTTTTTTTGCTTAATTTCTGGATAAGCCAAAGAAAATAATAAATGTGCTGTAGTATTTTCGCCGGGTATTGCTACTGTGGCTATTTGCGGTTGTTGAATAATTGTTGTGTTGCCGGGTAAAGTTATGAGTAGTGGGCCAACACCTTTACCCAAAGCACCTCCACTTTGTAGCAGCCAATAATGTGGTGTAACAATTGGTAACACGCCATAGCTTATTTTAGAAAAGTCTAATTTTTTTTCAATAGCCCATTTATTTAGTGTTTCTACATCTTCTAATTGCACCTCAAATTCAATACCTTTTGTATCTATTTTATGATTTACTAAAGCATCAAAAATAAAGGTGTCGTTGGGACAAGGAGAAAATCCTAATGTATATTTCATGGTCTATTATCAATTACGTTAAACTTATTTATGCCAACTGAATTTGTTCAATTAATTGTAAAAGGGTAGCATTTAAGGCCTGTAAAGCATCCTGTATAGCCCATTTTTTTTTGTTACGTTCTCCTACAATATTTGATATGGCCCTTATTTGCAAGTAAGGGATATGGAAACTTCCCGCAACATAATGCAAAGCTATGCCTTCCATTGTTTCAATTTCCGGTGCATATTG
>JAGWPI010000164.1 GCA_028877005.1 Bacteroidota bacterium
GAAACAGAAAAGAACCTTGCCCTTCGGGTAGAAGATACAGACAGTGCCGATAGCTTTTTGGTATTTGGACGGGGCATTCTGCACTTAGGTGTATTGGTTGAAACCATGCGCCGCGAGGGATATGAATTAACCGTGGGAAACCCACAGGTATTGGTGAAAACAGTAGATGGCAAGAAGCATGAACCTTATGAAATTTTAGTAGTAGATGTACCGGCTGAATTTAGTGGTAAAGTAATTGATTTGGTAACCCAACGCAAGGGTGAAATGCTGGTGATGGAAAGCAAAGGTGAAATGCAGCACTTAGAGTTTGAAATTCCTTCAAGAGGTTTAATTGGTTTGCGTTCACAAATGTTAACCGGCACTGCAGGTGAAGCTGTAATGGCACATCGCTTTAGTGAATACAAACCCTGGAAAGGGCCTATTCCCGGAAGAAACAATGGTGTGCTGATTGCTAAATTTGGCGGTACCACTACTGCCTATTCTATCGATAAATTACAGGATCGCGGCCGTTTCTTTATTGAACCCGGCGAAGAAGTATATGCCGGACAAATTATTGCCGAGCATATTAAACCCGGCGATTTGAATGTAAATGCAGTAGAAGCTAAAAAATTAACCAACCACCGTGCCAGCGGTAGCGATGATAGTGTACGCATTACCCCAAAAATTCAATTAACATTGGAAGAATGTATGGAATACATTCAGCAGGATGAGTGTATTGAGGTAACGCCTAAAAACATCAGAATGCGTAAAGTGGTGTTGGATGAAGAAGACAGAAAAAAAGTAAGCAAAAGAATGGGTGCTGAGGTTGAATAAATAATTAAATTTTAAAAATATATAAAAAACAGCATTTATAAACTATTGCTGTTTTTTTTGCATCAAAATAATACAATAAAAGAATAATTTTAATAAAATATATTTTAGTAGCTCATTTTGAATTCCAGATATCGTAAACAGAATTTCCCGATACAGTTATTATATCATTGATTTCGCAATTTTCTTTGTGAAAAAAAAATCTCATGAAGAAAATACTTCTGCTACAATGGCTTTTATTACCCATTATTTTATTCTCACAAAAAATTGACAGCGTAAACGTACACACACTTAAAAATGTTTCAGTTATTGGTTTTAAAACCGTTCGCGGAATAGGTCACATGCCAGATTTTAAAGATGGAATTATTTATGCCGGTAAAAAAAGCGAAGTGATTATGGTAGATAGTTTGGATGCAAATAAGGCTATCAATAATACCAGACAAATTTTAGGCAGGATACCCGGATTAAATATTGTTGAAACTGAAACAGGTGGCTTTACTGCAAACGGAATTGCAACAAGGGGGCTTAACCCTATTCAAAGCATTGAAATGAATACCCGCCAAAATGGTTATAACATTAGTGCTGATATATATGGATACAATGAAGCCTATTACCTTCCTCCTATGGAAGCAGTTCAAAGAATTGAAATGGTAAGGGGTGCCGCAGCATTACAATTTGGCGCTCAATTTGGAGGTTTGGTAAACTATATTACAAAAGATGCACCTGCCAATAAACCCTTTGAATTTTATACTTCGCAAACTGCAGGCAGTTATGGGCTTTTCAATTCTTTTAATTCAATTGGAGGTAATTTTAAAAAACTATCATATTATGCTTTCATCCAATATCGCTATATGGATGGGTACAGACCTAATAGTAAACAATGGCAGTTATCAGGTTTTGGAAAATTGCAGTATAAAATTTCTGAAAAGCTGAATGTTACAGCAGAATATTCTTTGCTTCGTAATACCATACAAATGCCGGGGGGATTAACAGATAGCCAGTTTCAGGCTAATCCCAGAATGTCTACACGTTCCAGAAACTGGCTGAAAACGCCTTGGAATATTGTTAATTTATCAATGAACTACAATCTATCCAAAAACAGCATAATTAGTATAAAGAGCACATATTTATACGGGAATCGTTCTCTGGTATGGAGAAACGAAGATGGTGGCCCGGCTGCCCAAGATACAATTGACCCCATTACAAATACCTACGTTCCAAGAGAAGTGGGGATAGAAAATATGAAAAACATCACAACAGAATTCAGATTTTCGCATCAATACCAATTTGCACATCAACAAGCAACTATTTCAGGAGGTATCAGACATTCATATGCATGGTTAAAAAGGCTTGGGGGAGGAGAAGGAACTACCAACAGTGATTTTGATTTATCAATCCGGGGCGATTGGGGTTATAACTTAAATTTTACCACTACAAACATCGCTCCCTTTATTGAAAATATTTTTAAGTTCGGTGATAAGCTGTCCATCATCCCCGGTTTTAGATTTGAATATTTAAACAGTACTGCAACTGGTTATAAAACTACTAATGGAACAAAACAAAATGTTTTAGAAAACAGATCAAGAACTTTTCCATTGTTTGGCATGGGCATTTCATATAAAACAGGAACCTACACCAATATTTACGGTAATATCAGCCAGGCATACCGGCCTATTGAATATAGCCAGTTAGAACCATTCGGAATAACATCCAGAATTGACCCCAATCTAAAAGACAGTTATGGCTTCAATGCAGATTTAGGTTATAGAGGCACCATTAAAAATTATTTTAATTTTGATTTGGGTGTTTTTTATCTGGCTTATAATAATAGAATTGGAGTATTAGTACAAACAGACCCAAATACCGGAATGGAATACTCTGTACGCAAGAATATAGCGAATAGTGTTCATAAAGGTGTTGAGAATTATTTGGAATTTAATATTTTAAAATACCTGAATGCACAATCAAAAACAGGACTTAGTATTTTTAATTCGTTTGCTTTCATTGATGCCAGATATACCACCGGAGAATTCAAGGGCAACCGGGTTGAAGCTGCTGCCAAGACTATCAATCGCACTGGAATTATTTTTAATAACCCCCATTTTTCAGCAACTTTTCAGATAAATAATATTGGTGATGCTTACGGTGATGCTTCAAATGTAAAAACAAGTACTGACCCAATTGCAGGTTATATACCTGGATATACAGTTGCTGACCTCAGCATGACATATACCATCAAAAAAATTGCAATCAAAGTGGGTGTGAATAACTTAACTGATAAATCATATTTTACACGAAGAACTGATGAATATCCTGGACCAGGTATTATTCCTTCCATTGGAAGAAGTTATTATTTTGGATTTTCAACTCAATTTTAAATTTCCTGATAAAGGTAATTCACAACAAATAAAAAAATTGAGCCCAATACAAAATATCCATTTTCATAATTGGCTCAAATTAAAAGAGGCTATCTCAAAAGCAAGAGAAAGCCTCTTTTTTATGAAATTACCATAACAGAATTCTGTTTTTTATATTCTACATTTCTTCTTCCTGTACCAACAAAGGTTTACTGTTCTTATATAACAAATGCAACAAGCTTGGTAACACTACCAATAACAATGGCAATGCTACAATAAATCCGCCAATTACAGCAATGGCTAAGGGTTGGTGCATTTGTGCTCCGGTACCAATACCGAGCGCCAAAGGCGTTAAAGCAATAATAGCGCCCAACGCCGTCATTAATTTGGGCCTTAACCGGGTAGAAATGGAATAAATAATCGCTTCATCTACCCTGCCCACATTGGTTTTTCCTTTTAATGAATCCCTAAACTGCAAATAAGTAAAAATGGCATTCTCACCTATAATACCCACAATCATGATGAGACCGGTATAACTACCCACATTTAACGGAGTATTGGTGAGGTAGAGTGCCAAATAACTGCCACTGATACCCAGTACTGCTACCAATATAATAATCAATGCAATTTTTACATCTCTGAATAAAAACAATATGACCCCAAACACCAGCAAACTGGCTGTAATTAAAATTACCAGCAACTCTTTAAACGACTGCTGTTGCTCTGCATAAGCACCGCCATAACTGATAAAATAACCTTGCGGCAATGCCACTTTTACGGCTACTTTTTGTTGAATTTCCTGCATGGTACTACCCAAATCGCGATTATCTAACCTTGCAGTAACTACCCCCATATTTTGCAAATTTTCTCTTTGTATTTCTGCATCGCCACTACTTAATGCAACTGTGGCCAAATTAGTAATAGGTATTCTTTTCCCATTGGGAAGAAAAATGAGTGCTTGTTTTACCTGTGCTACCGATAATTTGGCACTGTTTGGATAAATAAACCGAATATTACTTAACTGTTCCTTATCAAATACACTACCCACCACATTGCCTTCTAAAGCACTCTGCATTTGGTATTGAAAACTGGCAGGTGTAATACCATATAGCGCCAAGGCGGTATAGTTAGGTGTAACCACCACCGACGGCCCAGCAATAACAATACCATCAAAAACATCAGCCGTTCCCTGAACAGTATTCAGCACTGCAGCCACCTGTCGGGACAGCTCTTGCAACTTCGACTGATCATTCCCAAAAATTTTAACTTCTATTGGCTGTACCGATGTCATTAGATCGCCCAGCATATCGGTAATTACCTGCCCAAAGTCAATTCGCAAAGCCGGTTGCGTTGCTTCTATCTTCAACCGAATATCATTAATTACCGCTTCCGTGGTCCGGGTTCTGTTTTTCTTTAATTGTATCAGGTAATCTCCCCGATTGGGTTCTGTGATAAAAAATCCCATTTGTGTACCGGTTCTACGGCTATAAGCTTCTACTTCAGGCACTTTTACAATTATTTTTTCTACCTGCCTTAACATCCGGTCTGTTTCTTCCAATGAAGTACCGGGCGGTGAACTGTAATCCAATACAATACTTCCTTCATCCATATCGGGCAAAAAGCCGGTAGCTAATTTAGGATATACAACATAAATGGAAGCACCTAAAATTACGATGAACAATATACTGATATAAGGTTTACGGATAAAAAAACCCACCCATTTCTGTTGCTTTACTTCATGGCCATGTTTTATTTTTTTGCCTACTGCATTTACAGACGCATTGCGGGTAAACAACAAATACAAAACAGGCAACAGTAACCAGGTTACAAAAAATGAGCAGACTAAAGTAATAATCATGGTATTGGTCATTACTTTAAAATAAGCACCTGCAAC
>JAGWPI010000165.1 GCA_028877005.1 Bacteroidota bacterium
CACCTGCACATGCTGGTATTGGTTTAACCATTTTAAATGACAAAGCCGGCTCATTGAACCGATTCATGGCTTCAGCCACATATGCATATCATGTTGGCTTATCACCCAAAACCAATTTGTCGGCAGGCATATCTGCGGGTATATCTCAACTAAGTTTAAATACAACTAACTTAAATTTTGCTGTTCCTGTAGATCCTGCAATAGCCAATACAAACAACATCAACCGCATAAAACCTGATGTAAGCGCAGGCTTATGGCTTTACTCTTCCCAATATTTTTTAGGCTTATCAATACAACAAATTATTCCAGATAATATTTATTTCTCCAATCAACCTGTCGGCATTATTGCCGGTAAATTAGTGCCACATGTTTTTTTTACAGGAGGTTATAGATATGCATTATCAGAGGACATTACTGCGCTTCCATCTTTTCAAATTAGGTATATACAGCCTTTACCGGTAGGAATTGACGTAAATGTTAAATTGCAATATCGGGATTTAATATGGACAGGTGCCTCATTTCGATATAATAATGGTTTTGCTGCCATGCTAGGTATCAACATAAATCAACTAGTAAATATGGGTTATTCTTATGATTATAGTACCTCATATTTGGGAACCGTAAGTAAAGGCACACATGAAATTCTGATAGGTTTTTTGCTCAATAATCATTATGCTGACAGGTGCCCTGAAAGATTGTGGTAAGTATAAAATATTTAATTGATAAACTCATTTACGTGCAAACTATCAACCATTAAATTGGGCATATTAAAATCTTTAGCTTCAACAAAAGGTAAATACCTATAAATAATTGAATGACTCATTCCGTCAACTCCTATTTCATTATTTTTTAACAACAAAATAAAACCAATGGATTGCATAGCATGGCTTTCTATATTTTTTCTTTGAATAAGGTATAAAGTATACCCGAATTTAGTGGAATAGTTAATAGAAGAAATTTTTTTAATATTAAAAGACAATTCATCCACACCCATTTTATTATCAGAAAGTATTTCTTTAGATTGAATAAAGGTAAAATCGTTAGAATATTTATCATCATTTAATTCTGAATAAGAATGCAATGGCAACGATTTATCAAAAATAGCAGGTAAAGAATTTGTGTTAGATGATGATGCTATTGCTTCTAGGTTGTTTTGTTTTTTTGCAATAGCTGCGGACTTTATAACATTTTTTGAAGTATTAGAAGCTTTATGTGACACAACTGATTGTTGAGGTTCTTTTAATGAATGCAAAGGTACTGCCGCCCAATTTAAATTTCTATATGTTTCAGGTAGCTGCTCTCCCTTATTTTTAAATACATTATTTTGTACCGGTAATACATTAATTAGCAATAAGCATATTAAAGCTATGGCACTATTACCAATCCATTGAATAAAATTAGAAAATGGTAATAACTGAGAATGAGGTTTTTGTAAAATATTTTGAATACGTAATAACAATTCCCCTTTGTGTTGAACGGCAGGCATTGATAAAAGAGCAGCATTTGAATAATGGGATATTTGTGCTAATTTAAATAAAGTATTTGCATAAAAAACAGGTTCATAATTTTGTTCCAGTACAAAGGCATCACAGCATAATTCTCTACTATGTCTCATCTCCACTTTTAAAAGATATATAAAAGGATTAAAATAAATAAATGAATGTATAATTTGTACAATTAAGTTTATAAAATAGTCCATTCGCTTAATATGTGCTAATTCATGCAATAGAATGGTTTCAATGGCAGTAGTAGATAAATGGGTAATTCCTGCTAAAGGAAATAAAATAACAGGTTTTAAAAAACCTATCGTCATGGGACTTTGTATACCATTTGTAACAAAAACAGAAATATTTTTTTTAATATTAAATCGTTTCTTTTGCAACTCAATAAAATTACATATATTGTTTGGCGCTTGCTGTAAATAATGTGTATGAATTTTATTTTGGTGTTGAATAATTAATGGCCACTTTAAAATTTGTATCAATAAAATAATTAAATACAAAACT
The DNA here is from genome assembly GCA_028877005.1 of Bacteroidota bacterium. Lineage (GTDB taxonomy): Bacteria > Bacteroidota > Bacteroidia > Chitinophagales > Chitinophagaceae > Hydrotalea. The sequence continues at coordinate 2,007 of JAGWPI010000165.1, forward strand.
GAAATACCATTTAAAAAATACTCAATTAAATAAGAACTGCTACTCATCAAAAATGCAACATGCTGTATGGAGAAATAATTACCAAACCTAGTTTCATAAACACGGGTTGGGGCAAGAGCAAAAACATTATAACAAGAAAATAGAAAAAATAAAAAAATAGAAAAAATTCCTACTAGCGCTACATTAAAATGTAAAGCAATTTTTAGAGGTAATGATTTCTTAATTAAAACATAAACGAGCCAAATAATTGCGGCTTGTAAAATGTTGTAGATAATTGCCGTTCCCAGTTGTGTAAAAAAAGTGGGTAATTGAAGCATTATTCAGCTTTTTTCAAATCATTTAATAAATGTTGAATAGCATCTATTTCATCTTTATTGGGTTTGTTTGAGCCTAGCGCCTGTATAACTAAGGCAGTAGCCGAACCACCAAATAAATTATGAATCATTTTTCCTACCAATTGCTGTTGTGTATTTTCCTTACTAACATTGGCTTGGTAAATATGCGTTTTACTTTTGTCGTTTCTAATTACCAACCCTTTTTCGAACATTATTTGCATTAACTTTAAAGTAGTGGTATAACCTGACTCTTTATGCAAACTTAAAACCTCATGCACTTCTCTAACAGTTGCACTTCCCTTTTGCCATAAAACCTGCAAGATTTCTAATTCACTTTCGGTAGGTTTAATTTTTTTCATGATGTAACTTGTATAAAATTTATGTATAATACAAAAGGCACATAAACCACAAAAGGATATACGGGTATTTTTGTACGATCTAATTCGTAAGCAATTTACAAAGCTTAGTTGTAAAAGAAAAGATAAAATAAACCTACTTACTTTTTAGAAGATGAGTGCATTTTTTTACGTAATTGATGAGTAGTTTGGCTACTACCATCATGACTCCAGCCGGGAGGTCCAAATAAATAACCTAAAACATGCTGTAAACGGCGAGATTTCCGCAAATCATATATCATTTTAATCCACTCAAAAAAAGCAATTTTAATGGGGTTATAGGTATGTACGTTTTTGGTAAGGCCAAAAGTAGGTGTAAAAATTTCTTCTTGAAAGCTACCAAATAAACGATCCCAAATAATTAAAGTACCCGCATGATTTTTATCTAAATAAATAATATCACTCCCATGATGAACCCGATGATGGGAAGGTGTATTGAACACATATTCAAACCATTTAGGAAATTTTTGAACTGTTTGGGTATGAATCCAAAATTGGTATAATAAGCTAATAGATTGCATAAGCAAAATCATTGCCGGATGAAACCCTACCAATGGCATCCAAGACCAAAAAATAAAAGAGCCGGTTAAATTACCTGTCCAGGTTTGACGAAGTGCAGCAGCCAAATTGTAATGTTCAGAAGAATGGTGTACAACATGGCTAGCCCAAAACCATCGAACAGTATGCGCTGCTCTATGAAACCAGTAATAGCTAAAATCATCTGCCAAAAACAATAAAACCCAAGACCACCATGCATAATATGGAATAGTAAATAACCGATAAGTATATAACCAAGAAAAAAATAAAAGAATGATTCCTTTTGTAATAATACCCGTGAACAAATTACCTAAACCTAAAGCAATAGACGTAGCGGTATCTTTAACATTGTATAATTCTTTTTGAATATGATAAGCATAGATTACTTCAATAATAATAAGTAATACAAAGGCTGGGATGGCATGCAATAATATATTAGGAAATTGAGGCATAAAATTCTAATCAATCTACCTCTAATATACGATTTATTGTAAAAAAAATCCTCTAGCAAAACGCCAAAGGATCTTTTTTTGCAAGTAGAAAATTTTTTATTTTGAAGTTTGAAAGTATTTTTCTACAATAACCTGTGATTGCTCCTTGCCATTGATATAGATTTTACTATCACGAATTTCTAATTTCAAGTCATCACCTTGAATTAATCCGTCGTTACGCATTTTTTTCAATATTGCAGGAATAACATGAGGATTTGTAGATTCAAAATTACCAAATCCTGAAACTTTTTGTGCACTATCAGATACTGAAATTTCTATAGTTTGAGCTTGTACACTATTTGTATTTGATTGATGTAAATGTGCTAGTGTGGGAGCAATTACTAGTGAAACAATTGACATTAATTTAATTAAAATATTCATAGAAGGGCCAGAAGTATCTTTAAATGGATCTCCTACTGTGTCTCCGGTAACTGAAGCTTTATGAGGCTCAGATTTTTTATAAAAAGTTTCACCATTAATTTCCACTCCTTTTTCAAAAGATTTTTTAGCATTATCCCAAGCACCACCGGCATTGTTTTGAAACATACCCATTAAAACTCCACTAACGGTAGCACCAGCTAAAAATCCTCCTAAAGCTTCAGGGCCTAAAATAAAACCAATAAACAAAGGAGCTAAAATAGTGATAGCGCCTGGTAGCATCATTTTTTTGATAGAGGCAGTTGTAGAAATTGCCACACATTTATCATACTCTGGTTTTCCGGTACCTTCCATAATACCGGGAATGTTTTTAAATTGCCTACGAACTTCTTCCACCATTGCCATAGCTGCCTGTCCAACTGCACGAATAGCTAATGAAGAAAAAATAAAGGGAATCATTCCACCCACAAATAAGCTGGCCAATACCTTTGCTTTATAAATATCAATTCCATGCATGGTATAACCATTATTGTTAATTACACCTACATAGGCGGCAAATAATGCTAAAGCAGTTAAAGCCGCAGAAGCAATAGCAAAACCCTTTCCAGTAGCAGCAGTAGTATTACCAACAGCATCTAAAACATCTGTTTTTTCACGAACGTCGGCCGGTAATTCACTCATTTCAGCAATACCTCCGGCGTTATCGGCAATTGGACCAAATGCATCGATAGCCAATTGCATGGCTGTGGTAGCCATCATACCTGCAGCAGCAATAGCTACACCATATAAACCTGCACAAGCATAAGCACCCCAAATACCACCTGCTAATACCAAAATAGGTAAAAAAGTACTTTCCATTCCAACAGCTAGTCCTCCTATCACATTTGTTGCATGCCCGGTAGATGACTGCTTAATAATA
>JAGWPI010000166.1 GCA_028877005.1 Bacteroidota bacterium
AAACATTATCGTTTTTTATAGTATAGGTTTAATTGCATTGGTTTTTGGTTTAGGCAGCATATTATTATTGTATTTTAATAAAGAAAAACTAAACAAAGAACTGGAAGAAAAAAATAAAATCATTTCCCAGTCATTGGCTGACAAAGAATTATTGTTGAAAGAAATACACCATAGGGTAAAAAATAATTTACAGGTAATTAGCAGTTTATTAAACTTACAAAGTAAGACCATACAAAATGAGAAAGCTTTAGCAGCCATTAAAGAAGCAAGAGATAGAGTTAAAGCGATGGCCCTAATTCATCAAAATTTATATGTAGAAGGCAATTTGGCAGGAATTGATATGCGTGATTACATTGAAAAGCTTATCCATAGTTTATTTAGTTCTTACCAATTAAGTGATGCCAATATTCAACTAAAAATAGACATTGACCCCATACAATTGGATATTGACTATTTGATACCAATTGGACTAATTTTAAATGAATTAATCAGTAATGCTTTAAAATATGCATATGAGGGTAGAGATACCGGAAAATTACTGGTTTCATTACACACTTGGCAAGATAAACTTATTGTAGAGGTAAAAGATGATGGAGTAGGTATGGTATCAAAAGTAAATGTAAAAAGTTTTAATACCATGGGCTATCAATTAATTGATTCCTTTATGAAAAAATTGAAAGCAGAATTGTATATTGATGGCACAAATGGAACCACTATAACGCTAATTATCCCTTCTTATCAACAAAAAAAAGCAGTATATGAGTGAAATTAAGATTTTAATTATTGAAGATGAACCCTTAATAGCGGCAGATATTGCGCAATGCCTCACTAATTTAGATTTTTGTGTATCAGGCATAGCCTATAACACATTTGATGCATTAAAAGAACTGGAAACCAATTTGCCGGATGCCATATTATTGGATATTAATTTACATGAAGAAAGAGACGGCATTGATTTGGCTGGCGTTATTAACAGTAAATTCAAATTGCCTTTTGTGTTTCTTACCTCACATGCAGACAGGCTTACTTTAGAAAGAGCAATTAAAACAATTCCTGCGGGTTACATTGTAAAACCTTTTGATGAAAAAGATGTATTGGTAAATTTAGAGATTGCGTTACACAACCATGCACAACAACACAATGCAGCCTACCCAATACTTTCACTCAAAGCCATTAATAAACATTTAATAAAACCACTCAGTGAACGTGAATTTGAAATACTAAATGCCATTTATGATGGCAAAACCAATCAGCAAATGGCAGAATCATTTTATTTATCCGTTAATACCATCAAAACACATATTGCTAATATTTATGGTAAGTTAGAAGTAACCTCTAGAACGGCCGCTATTGCGAAATTGCGCAATTGGTTGTGATTATTGTTAGAATGTTGGGATAAACTGCACCGACTACACATGTGCCTGCAATGCTTGTATATTAAGAATAGTGATATTTTTACCACTATATTTCACTATTCCGGCCTGAACCCATTCATGTAAAATCCTAAAAAAGGTTTCATAGGTAGTTCCTGCATAAGCAGCCAAATCCTGCTTTGTTAACCAAATTTGAATAATGCCTTTATCGTCAACGCCAAAATCGTTGTGCAATTGCAGTAATGTTTCTGCTACCCTTCCTTTAACATCCAAATGTACCAAGCTACCCATTCTTTTTTCCACTTGCTTTAATTCAATGGCATACAATTGCATAAATGCATATAATAAATCAATATTTACTTTAAGTGAGTTTTCAAAAAATGGAATATCAAAAAAACACAATAAAGTATCTTCCAATGCAGTAGCAGAAACAGGATATACCTGTTCATTCACCAAGCCCCTGTAGCCCACTACATCACCTTCTTTGGCAAAATGAAGAATAAATTGTTTTTCGTTTCCCCACTTTTTATGAACTTTTACCACCCCGTTGTTTATAAAATAAATGCCATTTATCGGCATTTCCTCTTCAAATATTACAGCACCTTTTTTAAACAACAGACTTTTTTTATTAGCTGCCACCGCAGGTAGCCAAGCAGTTATACTATGCTTACACAAAAAACAATTATTGAGGTCACAATTTTTTTTTTGCATATTTATGTAATTATTGCAATTAACTGATAAAAACTATATTTTATGTGCAATTTAATTTTTAAAAATTAAAAAAGAATGATTTATATCATATTTTTGCAAAAAATTTGTTTGATGTGACAAATAAAATAAGTTCCAACAATAACCTACCTAATTCCGTAGAATTAGCACACAGTTTAGCGTCAGAAAAAATAAAGCAAGTAACTCGTACTGATAAAAAAAGAATTTTAATTATATCGTTATATGCCATATTAATTGCTGTATGCATTAGTTTTATTGCTAAGTTCTTAATTTGGTTCATTAATCTGGTTACTAATATTTGCTTTTATGGACAATTTTCATTGAGTAATGTTTCACCTGCTCATAATACATTGGGGTTATGGGTAATTTTAATACCTGCAATTGGTGGGGTTATAGTTGGATTCATTGCCTTATATGGCTCAAAAGCCATTCGTGGTCATGGAATACCTGAAGCAATGGAACAAATTTTAACCAATCAAAGTAAAATAAAACCCGCTATTACCTATTTAAAACCATTTGCATCGGCCATTGCTATTGGATCGGGTGGCCCATTTGGTGCTGAGGGTCCTATTATTGCAACGGGAGGGGCTTTAGGTAGTACATTCGGTCAATTATTCAAAATTTCCCACTATGAAAGAAAAATTTTATTGGCAGCAGGTGCCACTGCCGGTATGGCCGCTATTTTTGGAAGTCCGATTGCAGCCATCTTTTTAGCCATTGAGTTATTGCTTTTTGAATTTTCACCCCGATCAATTATTCCTGTTGCACTGGCATGTATTACCGGTGCTGCAGGGCATCATTTATTATTTGGCGTTGAACCGGTATTTTACATCCACCAATTTATTAATGCACCCACTAACCAAGCCTTATTTGTGTATAGCTTAATGGGAATTGTAATGGGGTTATTGGCAGTATTTACCACCAAAACTATTTACATAATAGAAGAATGGTTTGAAAAAATACCCATTCACTGGATGTGGTGGCCGGCTATTGGAGGATTGGTAGTAGGCGTAATTGGTTTTTTTGCACCACACACTTTAGGTGTTGGCTATGAAAATATTATCAATGTATTATCCGGCAACATGCCTATTAGATTTGTAGTAAGTTTATGTTTGTTTAAATTCATTTCATGGGCTATTGCCCTATCAAGCGGTACTTCCGGTGGAACACTGGCACCATTATTAACCATTGGCGGAACAGCGGGTGCATTATTAGGCAGCCTAAGTTTTCTACTTTTCCCTTCAGCCGGCATTTCCATTTCTTTGGCTGCATTGGTGGGCATGTCGGCTATGTTTGCAGGTGCATCTAGAGCCATATTAACCTCCATTATTTTTGCCATAGAAACTACAGGGCAATCAAATGCTTTGTTGCCATTGCTTGCAGCCTGCACTGCAGCCTATTTAATCTCATTTTTTTTAATGGAAAATACCATTATGACTGAAAAAATAGCGCGTAGGGGTATACAAACACCTGACTCTTTTGAACCTGATTTTTTAAAGAAAGTAAAGGTTGGTCAAGTATTTGAAGCCTCGCAATTAAT
>JAGWPI010000167.1 GCA_028877005.1 Bacteroidota bacterium
GAAAGGAACTTTTTAATGCTGCTTTTTTTTTATACGATGGCGAAGTGTTGGCAGAAATACACAAAACATTATTACCCACTTATGATGTGTTTGATGAATACCGCTACTTTGAACCCGCATTTAATTGGCAAGTTGTGCCTTTTAAGGGGAAAAAATTGGCCATTACCATATGTGAAGATATCTGGAATTTAGGCAACAACCCACTATATAGAACTTGCCCAATGGATGAACTGATGAAGGATGCACCTGATGTAATGATTAACTTAAGTGCATCGCCTTTTGATTATACACATGTTGAAGATAGGAAAGCGGTAATTAAAGCCAATGTATTAAAATACAAACTACCACTAATTTACTGCAATGCTGTAGGCAGTCAAACAGAAATTGTGTTTGATGGCTCATCGCTTGTGTTTGATAAAGATGCTAATTTGTGTAAAGCATTACCAATGTTTACAGAAGCCATAGAAATGGTGCATTTAAAAGAGGATGGATATTTTGCTGAACCGATTATTGAATCGGCAGCACATATACCCGATATACAACTAAACCCTGCAACGCTTCAGGAAACTTTAAATATTGATCAAATTTATGATGCTTTAATACTGGGCATACAAGATTATTTTACCAAAATGGGCTTTAAAAAAGCCATTATCGGCTCATCAGGAGGCATTGATTCTGCTGTAACTATTGCCTTAGCTTCGGCTGCTTTGGGTGCAGAAAATGTAAGAGCCATTTTAATGCCATCTCCCTATTCTACTATTCATTCGGTAGAGGATGCCGTACAACTCAGTAAAAATCTGGGCAACCCATATGATATAATTTCAATTAATCAAATTTATGAAAGCTTCTTGCATACATTAGCACCTCAACTAAGCGGTTTGGCATTTTCATTAGCGGAAGAAAATATGCAAAGCAGAATTAGAGGAAATTTACTGATGGCGTTGGCTAATAAATTTGGATATATTTTGCTTAATACCTCTAACAAAAGCGAGTTGGCAACCGGCTATGGAACCTTATATGGCGATATGGCTGGCGGTTTGGGTGTATTAGGCGATTGCTATAAATTACAAGTTTACGCATTGGCCAAATATATTAATAAGAATTATATTATTATTCCTGAAAATATTATTCTAAAGGCACCTAGTGCAGAGTTGAGGCCCAATCAAAAAGATATTGACAGCCTTCCGGATTACACAATATTAGATAAAATTTTATACCAATATATTGAGCAGCAAAAAGGCCCAGCCGAAATAAAGGCAATGGGATTTGAAGCCGAACTGGTAGACAGAATTTTAAAACTTGTTAATACTAATGAATATAAACGCAACCAGTTTTGCCCTATTATACGAATATCGCCCAAAGCATTTGGTGTTGGCAGAAGGGTTCCTATTGTAGCCAAATATTTAAGCTAAAATATTTATTCATGAACAACCATTAAAGGAACCATACTGTGAAAAGCCATCATTTTAGTATGACTTCTTTTAAACAAGGTATCAAACAATCCATGCCTTTTAGGGATAGAGACAATTAAGTCAACTTGATTTTCTTTTACAAACGCATTGGTAGTGTCCATAAAATCATCGCCATCAACAAAATGGTATTGCGGATTATATTGATGAAACATATTGTGTAACATTAAACTTTCATGAGGAGTATCGGGGGTAAAATGAGTATTGTCTTTATCAATATTTAGCACAAAAAAAGCTGCCTTAGTAACTTGTAATAATTGAATGATTGGCTGAACTGGTGTGGTTTCAACCACTTTTTGAAAATCGCAAAGAAATAATATCTTTTCTATAGGTTTAATAGGTGCATGTTTTGGCACAATAATAACCGGTACCTTAACATTTTTTGCTACCTGAATTGTATTACTGCCAAATAAGTTTTCTTCAATAGCATCACCGCCAGTAATACCCATAATAATAATATCAATGTTCATCCTTTCGCATAACCCTTGAATACCGGCAGTAAGTAAATTAAATTCTGATAGTGTTTCTATTACTAAATCCTCGGGCTGATAAGCCAACAAAATAAATTTCAAGTTTTTTAAACCTTCTTCACTACCCTTTTTTAAATTATCTATACTAATTGTATCTATAGCAGGTACTAAGGGATCTGCACCAACAGTTACCAAGGTTTGATACGTATTGTATAAAATTACCTTTTCAGCTTTTATTTGTCTGGCAATTTCCATTGCATAAATGGCTGCATGTTTGGCAGTTTCAGAAAAGTCAGTAGGCACTAATATTGTTTTCATACAATTTATTTTACGTTATGAAATTACAATAGTAAATGACCTTAAAAAATGATAAAAATCATTTTACATAAAATTAATATCATTTTTTAAAATACTGATTTATCGGGGTTTTACTACAGTCTTTCAATGATACCTGCTATACCTTGGCCACCACCTACGCAAGCTGTTACCATGCCATATTTTTTATTCAATCTTTTTAAATCATTCAAAATTTGAATGGTTAATTTAGCACCGGTGCATCCTAAAGGATGACCCAAAGCAATGGCACCACCATTAATATTCACCCTTTCAGGATTCATATCTAATGCGCGTATTACAGCTACAGACTGTGCTGCAAAGGCTTCATTAAGTTCAATTAAATCAATATCATCCAACTGCATGCCTGCCTGTTTTAGCACTTTAGGCACCGCTGCTACAGGCCCAATACCCATAATACGTGGATGTACTCCGGCACTGGCGCAATTTACCAATCGGCCAATAGGCTGAATACCTAATTCTTTCATCATTTTTTCACTCATTACAATTGTAAAAGCAGCTCCATCACTGGTTTGAGAAGAATTACCAGCTGTAACAGTTCCATTTAATGCAAAAGCAGGTTTTAATTTAGCCAACCCTTCAATGGTAGTATCGGCACGTAACCCTTCATCTGTATCAACAACAAAAGATCTATTCGCTTTTTTACCTTTATCATTAACATAAATTTCCTGCACAGTAATGGGATGAATACCAGATTTAAAGTATCCATTTTCAATAGCTACTTTTGCTTTTTGATGAGAATGATAGGCAAATGTATCTTGGTCTTCTCTTGTTACATTAAATTCCTTTGCAACTGCTTCGGCAGTTAAACCCATACTTAAATAATAGTCGGGTTCGTCTTTGGCAATATTATACGAAGGCACCGTTTTCCAACCGGTTGTAGGTACCAAACTCATACTTTCCGTTCCACCGGCAATAATACAATCTGCCATACCGGTTCTAATCTTCGCAGTTGCAATAGCTATACTCTCTAAACCACTGGCACAATATCGGTTTATAGTAATACCTGCCACTTCTATCCCTAATGCTTTTGCGGCAATAATTCTTCCAAATTGTAACCCTTGTTCGGCCTCAGGCACTGCATTACCAACAATTACATCATCTATACGTTTATAATCTAATTGTGGCACTGTTGCCATTAAACCTTTAATCACTTCAACTGCTAAATCATCGGGTCGGTAAAAACGAAAGCCGCCTTTTTTGCTTTTTGTTACTGCAGTTCTAAAACCTGCAACAATATACGCTTCCTGCATATGAAAAATTTTTCTCTTCAAATGTAATAAAAAGTTGTTTATGCAACTAAATATTCCCACAATTTTATTATATTAAAATTATGGCAATTTTGCAAAAATTATCATTGATATAGCTATATCAGCCATATTGGAATAGAGGTTTTATAACAGTATTTCTTACTGCTGCTTTATCTTCGCACACATGTATTCAATTATTCGAAACTTAATGTTTCAAATGAACCCGGAAAGGGTACATTACTTGGCAATGAATAGCTTGCAAAATGCTTGTAATATTCCAATTATAAAACATATTATTCAACAGCAGTTTTCAATACAGCATGAAGTATTAGAAAAAGAAGTTTTTGGGTTGCGGTTTAAAAATCCGGTGGGTTTAGGGGCCGGGTTTGATAAAAATGCTACTTATTTACATGCATTAAGTTGCTTAGGATTTGGATTTGTTGAAATAGGCACGGTTACTCCCAAAGCTCAATCAGGCAACGAAAAACCACGTTTATTTAGGTTACCTGCCGACAAAGCGCTGATTAATAGAATGGGGTTTAACAATGACGGCGTATTGGCTATTCAAAAAAGATTAGCAGATTGGAAAAACAAAGCAGCAAAAATATCCACCTCCGCATTAATTGTTGGAGGAAATATTGGCAAAAATAAGCATACAAAAAACGAAGACGCCTGGAAAGATTTTACGCTTTGCTTTGATGCGTTATTTGATGTTGCCGATTATTTTGTTGTAAATGTTAGCTCACCAAACACACCCGGCTTAAGGGCTTTACAAGAAAAAGATGCATTAAAGAAAATTCTAAGTTCTATTCAGAATATAAATTTTGGAAAATATAAACCTAAACCACTTTTACTAAAAATTGCACCTGATTTAACTACTTGGCAATTAGATGACATTATAGCACTTGCTGAAGAGGTTCAACTTTCGGGAATGGTAATTAGTAATACAACTATTGAAAGAAGTACATTAAAAGCTACCCCTGCTGCTATTGTAGAGCATATTGGTTCAGGAGGATTAAGTGGTGCACCACTACTTTTGAAGAGTAATGAAGTATTAAAATATGTAGCTTCACAAACAAACTACCGCTTACCAATTATTGGAAGTGGTGGAATTTTTACTGCGGATGATGCTAAACAAAAAATACTTTTGGGAGCTTCACTAATACAGGTTTGGACAGGTTTTGTTTATGAGGGGCCAGGTATTACCCACAAAATTTGTAAAGGACTTATAAATAAATAAGCTACTAGAAAGTAATTCTAAAACTACCAAATACACCAAATTTATTGACTGTTTCATTCACTGCAGGTGTAGGTGATAATCGCCAAACAAAATCTATCCTAAATAATTTAAAAATATTATCTATACCCGTCCCAATTTCCGTATATACATTTCCATTCAATGATTTAAATGGTGCATTGCCCACATAATTTAATTGTTGATTGGCGGTACTTAAATTTCCTACTACTGCTTTAAATGTCCATAATTGTCTTAATTTAAGTTTTCGCGTAAGTGAGGTTAACCTAAATAAACCATTACCTACATTGTGTTCAATATTAATACCGGCATATTCATCACTTACATATTCAAATCTATTCATTAAGCTAAAAGCATATCTATTATAATAATATTGTTCGTTTCCGGGATGCACTTCTAAAAACTGGTAAGGTGCAGTTCCAAAAATTTTACCCCCATACAAATTATAATAAACATACCCATATGGTGCAATTTTTAAATTATCTGAAATAGACAAACTCACTTTATCATAAGTATAGCTGCTATTAAGTACACCTGGAAAACCATGTGCATAATTTAAGAGCACAATAGGATAATCGCTTCCCAAACTATATCGTGTAAAATTACTTACCAATGTACGTTCATCATAAGCATAACGTACACTAAAGCCTGCCTCGAATGTTTTTAGCGGTGTACCATTATTGTTAACAGGAAAATATTGTTTGCCCGGTAAATTTAATAAAGCTTCATATTGTTTTGAGGAGAGGGAAGTTCCGAAACCAAATCCTGAATTAGTAGATGCAAAATATTCCAAGTTCCACTCTTCAGATCGTTGGTATTTAAATGGGATATTGGGTCTTCTGAAAATGGTTGCAAAAATATTATCTGTTCCTAACTGGTCGGCATACATTTGCCCATTATCTAAATCATTTCTATATTTTAAATTGATATAACTCCAAGGTTGCCGGCTAAACTGGTAACGGATTTCTCCCAAACCCTTTAAACCTTTGTCTTTAAACCCATAAGCCAAGTAAGTATGAGCAAACCAATGCTCATTAAAACCTCTATTTGTTTCAATATCAAACCTTATTCTCGCACCTTCATACGGATTAGCGCTAATCCAATCCCACCATGGACCAATTCTAAAATTGCCCAAATCTTTATAACCCTTTGCTACAAACTCTAGTGTATTTCGGTAATGAATATATGTAACATTTTTTTCAAGAGTATCTAGTAAAGCATATACCGTTTTTTCGCTTTTATTTAATTCTTCATGCCTATGAGTAGCCCAAAAAGAGTCGGGCAAATCAGTAACATTAGGTAATAAATCAACCTCACTGGGTGTTTTAGCAGAATCTAGCATCCGTGTAACGTAGGGGCTATTTAGTAGCACATGCCTATAAGTAGTTGTTTTTCTACCTTTAAAAGCCAGTTTATTTTTTCCTAATGGAGAAATATCTACTACAAATTTATCTTTAGATAAAAACCAAATACTATCATCAATTAATCGATATTCTTGAATAAGGGTTAACCCGCTTATAAAGTTTAAGTTAACGTCAACAGAAGGCCGTAATGTAATTTTTTGAATTGCAAAACTAGTATCATTAACCCAGCAGTCACCTTCAAAAACATCTTCGCCTTTATGTTTTGGTGTAAACTTAAAATGTACCAAACGCCTATGGTTTAGGTATTGGGTATCTAATAGTTTAAAATTGTAAAATTTATCGGCACGTTCATTAAAAGGACCAATAAAATCTCGATTAAACACAGGAATTGTATTGGCATAAATATCAACAATTTGATACATATTACCCAATTGCTTTATTAAACTTTCATTATCAATACCATTGGTTTTTGTGGCTTTAATAATTTCTCGAGAGCGAACGGGATTGTTTTGATGATAATAATCTGAAATGGTTTCAGTTAAATAGGCAGGAAGAAATGGTTTATTTTCTGAGGTTGAGTCAATATAATTAAATACAAAATTTAAAGGCTTTACCAAAAAATTTTTAGAAAGTTTCTCTGTATTAATATTGGCAATATCTAATTCTAATTTGTTATAGGCTTCGTAATAAAAATTGTTCCAATGTGTACGTTCATGGTCAGGTTTATGTTGCATAATTTTCCGCCAAAACCACAAAGCCCTATTATACTTGCTTTTTACAACTACGTCATTGCTAGGCAATAACTCCATTTTTACATTAAAAAAAGCTGAATCTCGAAATAAGGATACCGGTATCATTACATTTTTGTAACCTACACTACTAATTTGAAGGGTATCATTTTGGCTCCACTGCTTGGAAGTAAAGGCAAAACGCCCCGAAGAGTCGGTTAAAACACCTTGACCGCTTAATTTAAATACTGCAGTAGAAAATGGGATGGGTTCATCGCTCTGTTTATCAACAATTACACCACTTATTTTTATTATTTGTGCTTTTGCAATAACGCCACACATAGCCACTAAAACAAAACTCAACAGGAATTTCTTAACTGTATGCCAAATCATAGCGCAAATTTAAAGGATAGAAGGTTGTAAATAGAGACATAAGTCACAATAAATGGATTACAAAGATGTTGTAGGTACATAAGTGGTAGTAGATAGTATTTTTTGAATAAATGCTGCCTATAATAGGCGTATGTATATGTAATATTGATAGCCATTCATTATTTGGCATATTTTGTTAAAAATACACACCATATTTAAACATTACTTATAACTTTAAACAACCATTTTAGTAAAGCATGTCTTCATTTATAAAAGCTGTACAACACGCTGCTGTTGGAATTGTTTATTTCTTTAAGCAAGAGAGAAACGGAAAAATACAAGGATTCATAGGCATTTTAGCTATTTTAATGGGTGCATGGCTTCATATTACAGCCACAGAGTGGATATTAGTAATTCTATGTATTGCAGTGGTAATAGCATTAGAAATGATAAATACTGCCATTGAAAAAACCGCAAATTTTATAACTTCTGAATTTCATCCACACATAAAAAATATTAAAGACATAGCTGCAGCAGCTGTACTTTGGGCTGCTATATGCAGCACCATCATTGGTGCAATCATTTTTTTACCCAAAATTTTATCAATAATTTTCATTTAAATATAAAACCGATGTACACCAACGCACATCGGCTTATATTACTTCTATCTTAATTTGCGGCAATTAAAAATCTAGTCCTAAAGATAAATAAAATACAGAAGGTCCTCTAAATACACCTTTCATTGGCCAACCTAAATCGGCACGAATAAAATAACCCAACAAAGTACTTCTTGCCCCAAAGCCATAACCGCCGGCAAATGGGCCTAAACCACCGGCATCTAACCGTACATTAATAGGATTACTTTGAGGGTTAGGGGAGGGAAAAATTTCTGTTGGTCTTTTTATTCCATTAAATTTTCCATTCCAAGCTGTACCCAAATCTATAAACTGCACCAGCTGAAAATTACGTAAGAAAGCATTATTAATGGGGCGATTAAATAAAGTTGCAAAAACCGGAAAACGCAGTTCACTATTTATAACTACTGCATTATTGCCATTGGCTACATTTTGATTGTATCCACGCATATTTAATGCTAGGGATTGAAATGCATAAGTTTGGTCGGGGGCGGGCTGATTGGCACTATTAAATTTAGGATTAACCCATCCATCAGTTCCACCCAAATAATATATAATTTTTTGGTTGCCAAAACTAAAATCACCGGCTGCCCTTGTAGCCCAAATAAAATTACGATAAATTTTAAAATAATTTCTGGCATCAAAACCCAAATTATAGGTTTGATTACCACTGCCGCCAGTTGTACCGGCAATAGGCTCGTTAATATCGGCATACACTTTCCATCGTAATCCATTCCAAATATTTTGAGCAGGATTAATGGTATTATCGTACACATATTCAATATGACCCACTAAATATTGTGCACTGGTATCATTTACATTTAACGAAAATTGATCGGCTGGTTTTATAACGCCTAGGTCTTTACGTAAACCAAAGGTAGCTCTTAAACTTCTTACTTCATCAAACGGATAAGCTACATTAAATTGATATAAATTAGTAATCAACTGATTGTCGTATGGGCTTGTATTAAAGAAATTTGTTTGTGTACTTCTATAATATGTTATACCCCAATCAACTCTTTTTTTCAGGTTTTGAAAAGAAAAGAAAAAGTCTTTATCTTTTAATGACGTACCAAAACGTATACCACCAATAAATTTAATATCTTCCATTAAATCACTTACGCCCGCACGGAAACTCCAATTAATTGCACTTCCATTATTTAACTGAATGGGGCCAGCACCTCCTGCATAAGGCTGGTAGCGGTTAACTAGTATATTATTGGTTACACCCGCCAACAAATAATCGGCACTAAACTTTAACCGATAATTAAATAATTTGGTTTCCTGCAGGTAATTATGCTGATTAGGATTGGTTTTTGTATTATTTTCAGTAATAGGTAATTTCCCTGCCTCAGCTCCCATTCCGGATGAACTAGTATCTGCTTCATTAGAAAACTCATTTTGAAAGAAATTTTTGGGTGTTGCTTTAATTGTATCTGATATTGCACCAACACCAACAGAAGGTTTGTTTTTAGAACTTACAGCATAATTTAGCGGTTTGCCCTGTGCAATTTTATTGGCATTCATTACTTCTTGCATGTATAAAGTAGGTCGGGCATTTATATTTCTTCTATTTAAAGCAGTTGCATCAACTTTTAATTTGTATAAATATTTAAAATCACCTTCTTGCCTTGTTTCACTTACTTGATCATTATTACCTGCAACTCTAGACTCTAATAATGAACTTTGATAATTTGTGATTGGAAATGTATAAGTAGAATCTTTATATACCTGAAAATAACTAATGCTATCAGCTTCCGGCTTGCGCCATGCTGCAAGAGTTGAATCTAGCTCTTTTGTAGATGGATTACGTAATAATTCTGTACCAATATAATATAAAGTGTCTAGCCCCTCGCGCTGGGTTGAAAAAAATCCTGCCCAACGGTTAGCAATGCCATTTTCATCACTAACAAAAGTAAAGTGGTTGGTATTATACTGCATAGGAAAATATGCATTACCATATTTTAAATTGGTTAATTGCGTAATTTGTTTTGTTTTGCTTTTATTTAAAATATCTACAAGAAAAATATTAAACCTATATCTACTAGGCAATACAGTATCGTTACTTGGTGCATTAGGAGATGGTCTATTAGAAGAAAAAATGATACCGGAACGATTTGGAAAAGAAACAAAACTTGGGTTCAATTCATCATACACATCATTGGTTACTTGCTCAATCTTTTGGTCATCAATTTTATAAATAAATAAGTCTGTTTGACCATTTTTAACAGCACTTAATATAAGTGTGTTAGCATCCAGCATAAATGAAGCATCAGTAATTTGCTCAAAGCCGGTAATTTCTTGTTTATACCGTTTATACCTTGCTAAAACATCGTACACAAACATTTTTATCTTGCCTTTATCCCAATAAATCACTAGTAATCTTGTTCCTTTTCCATCCCATGCAAGTATGGGGTAATTGGGGTTAATATCACCTTCATTGGTACGAACACCATAATCTAATAAAATTTTGGTATCATAAAAATTTTCAACATATTTTACTCGGTAAACACCTTTTTTAAATTCAACCACAGCATAATTGTTACTGCGTGGATTAGGATTAGCCTGAAAGCGGAAATAATCATTTTTACTTACATCTTCGGAAACACTTAGTACACCCTTAGGTGCATTGCGGCGCTGACGTATGTCTTTATAATAGCGGTCTTGCATTTGCTGCATAAAATCAGCCAATACTTCTTTAAATTTCTTTTTACAAATTTTTTCAGAAGCACTGTTTAAGCTTTTATAAATACGTGCTAAATATAAAAAATAAGTTACATTTTCTTTTCTGTAATTTTCAGCTATGTAATACCAAAATGCATTGCCTGCTAATAATGGTTTATCAAAAGCGAATTGATAAAAATTATTATACTTACCACTTAACATAGCACTTTTCAACTGATCATCTTTTTCAGTACTCCAGTTTTCGGCTGCATAAGCCACATAACCATCTGTTAACCATTGCGGCAAATCAAGTAGTGCCTGATTGCTGGCAAATTCGCCAATATCATCTCCAAATAAAATATTATCTGTTAATACCTTAGCTATGCCTTGCCTTATTTGATTACGTAAATGATTATGATTACCATCAAAATACACCACTATTTTATTATTGACCAATTTTGTTAGGCCACCGGCATTTTGCCAATCAATACCTATACCAATATTACTTTGTTTAAAATCATTATAACTGTTGTATACCACAATATTTGCCCTACGTTGCAAGCTGTATTCGGTAAACTTTTCTAATTCGGGCAAATTATCTTCCGCTACTTGAGCTACAAATTTCCCCAAAGCATTACCACCCTGTGTTACATATGTATTAAAGTTGGGAGATTGGTAAAATTTCCATTTAAATTTATTGTACTGTACTCTATTTTTACCAAATTCAACCATATTTACCTGTGCAGAAACTGCTATAGGTAATAGGATACAAAATAAGATTGTAACTTTATAAATGATTGATTTCATTTGCATATCCGATCAAAATTTAAAAAATGTTCGAGGCATCAGTATCTGTTGTCCAAAATTTTAAAGTGAAGATATTGGTCAATTTATTTCTAATTCCTCAATACTTGTTAAAATTAAGTAATTACCCATTATCAATTTAAAATTAAGTACATGTTGCACATTAAAGTTTTTACGTTTAACCCCATTCAGGAAAATACTTATCTAATTTATAATGATACTTTAAACGCATTAATTGTTGACCCGGGTTTTTATTTTTCTTCTGAACAAGCTGTTTTTGGTGATTTTATAAAAAATCAGCAATTAAACCCTGCATTATTAATAAATACGCACTGCCATTTAGACCATGTTTTTGGTAATAAATGGGTGCATACACAATATGGTTTAGAATTATGGACACATCAGGATGAAATAAAAATGTTAGAATTAGCTCCCGCTTCAGGTTTGCAATGGGGATTGCCTTTTGATAACTATTCAGGTAAAATTAATTTATTGCAGGAAGGGGATAAAATTTGTTTAGATAATGATGAATTTGAAGTGTTAGAAGTTCCGGGCCACTCGCCTGCCAGTATTTGTTTATACCATGCTGCGCAAAAAATATTAATTGCAGGTGATGCATTATTTAGAGAAAGTATTGGCCGTACCGATTTACCGGGCGGTAACCACCATCAATTAATTAAAAACATAAAAGAAAAATTA